>JAQWYY010000158.1 GCA_029253705.1 Luminiphilus sp.
CTTTGATTGATTAGAGATGGTGGAATAGACGTGGTGAGTTACGAACAGCGCCGACAGGAAATCGAGCATTATTTTGATCGTACTGCGGCCGACACCTGGGCGAAGTTAACCTCGGAAGCTCCCGTTGGACGCATTCGTCAGACGGTTCGCGAGGGGCGGGATACCATGCGTACCCAGCTTTTGGATTGGCTACCCGAGGATCTCTCCGGGAAGCGAGTCTTAGACGCGGGATGCGGTACCGGTGCATTTTCGGTTGAGGCAAGCCGCAGGGGTGCAGACGTTGTTGCTGTAGACCTGTCGCCCACGTTAATCACTCTTGCTCAAGAGCGCGTGGGTAGTGCGGAGATGCGCGGCACAATAGATTTTAAGGTGGGAGATATGGGCCACCTTGACTTAGGCACCTTTGATCATATCGTGGCGATGGATTCCTTGATTCATTACGAGTCGGAAGATGGGCTGCGAACACTTGCGGCTATGGCTGAGACAGTCACCACAAGTATTGTGTTCACATTTGCACCAAAAACTCCGCTGCTAGCTGCGATGCATAGTGTTGGGCAGCTGTTTCCTCGAGGCAATAGATCACCCGCAATAGCACCGATGGCCTTATCGCAGCTTCAGCGTGCCGTAGCGTCTCAGCCGGAGTTCACGGAATGGGAAATGGCCCGAGATTTTAGGGTGTCTAGAGGGTTTTATATTTCTCATGCCATGGAATTGACCCGCAAATGATTATTTCCCGCCAAAATTTCGGTCAATTCATTCAGGGATTAGGCACTCGCTGGCTGCCTTTTGCTGATGCTGTTAGCGAGAATTTGGCGTTAAGCCGCCTGCTGCGGTTGGCCTTGTTCCAGGTTTCTGTCGGAATGGCGGCGGTTATGTTAACCGGAACACTAAATCGGATAATGGTGGTGGAGTTAGGACAGCCGGCCTGGATGGTAGCACTTATGGTGGCTATTCCCTTGCTGCTCGCGCCGGCTCGCGCTCTGGTTGGATTTCGCTCTGATTTTCATCGGTCCTATTTGGGATGGCGCCGAGTTCCCTATCTTTGGATGGGCACACTGTTACAGTTTGGTGGTTTTGCCATCATGCCCTTTGCGCTGATCGTGATGACCGAGCCGCATAACGGTCCAGAGTTGTTGGGCCCTGCTGCAGCAATGCTCGCGTTTATTCTGGTGGGCACGGGCATGCATACGACGCAAACCGCGGGCCTAGCGCTAGCTACCGATCTCGCCAGCGAGGAATCCAGGCCTCGTGTCGTCGCTTTACTCTATGTCATGTTGCTGATTGGAACGGTTGCTGCGAGTCTTGGATTTGCCCACCTACTCACTGATTTCACCTATCTTCGTTTGATTCAAGTGCTACAGGGGGTGGCGATAGTAACGGTGCTTCTCAACTTTGTTGCTTTATGGAAGCAAGAAGCCAGGCAGCCTCATCTGACGCGTCATGATCGAGTTCGCCCGCGGTTTAGAGAAGTCTGGCGCCAATTTGATGAACAGCCCAAAGCACGACGACTCTTAGTGGCTGTTGCCTTGGGAACCGTTGGTTTTACGATGCAAGATATTTTGTTGGAGCCCTACGGCGCCCAAATTCTCGATATGTCGGTCAGTGAAACAACACAGTTAACTGCCATTTTAGGCATTGGCATGTTGTTAGCGTTTTTTGTCGCCGCTCGCTTATTGGCGCGTGGCGCCGATCCTATTCGTATTTCAGCGGTTGGCGCGATGATCGGAGTCTTCGCGTTTTCTGCCGTGGTGTTTGCAGCGCCGCTGGTCTCAGAAACTTTATTTAGGACCGGAACTTTTGCAATCGGCGTCGGTAATGGCCTATTTGCGGTGGGCACACTGACCGCCATTATGACCTTGGATCGAACCGATCAGCTCACAGGCCTGACTTTAGGTGTATGGGGCGCAGTGCAGGTGACAGCCACAGGGATCGCCATTTTTGCCGGTGGTGCTATCCGCGATGTGGTCGAAGGCTGGGTCAGTCTGGGCCTCATGGGTACGGCTCTTAATATGCCCACTACCGCCTATGCCGTCGTGTATCACATAGAAGTTTTCGTTCTGTTTGCCGCGCTAATAGCACTGGGACCATTGGTGCGCCAGCCAGGTGAGCAGTCACAGCAACCACGGGATCTGCGCCTCGC
>JAQWYY010000162.1 GCA_029253705.1 Luminiphilus sp.
ATTATCGAAATTTCGGGCACGGGTGATTGGCAACAGCTATTGCAGAGCGCAGGGGCTTTGTCGCTTTTTGCTGACCGCAAGCTTATTGAAATTAGACTGCCCTCAGGGAAGCCCGGAACCGAAGGTAGCAAAGCTCTTCAGGAGTACCTCGCCCTCGATACGGAGGATGTTCTGCTAGTCATTGCGGGTAAAGTGGACAAGCAATCGCAACGTGCCAAATGGTTTACACGGATCGACCAGGACGGTTTGGCGGTGCAAATTTGGCCCGTAGGGCGCCGTGAGCTCCCCGGCTTCCTCCAGCAACGACTGAAAAGCGTCGGCCTACGTGCAGACCCCGATGCAGTACAGCTTCTTGCGGAACGTGTTGAAGGCAATTTGCTCGCCGCGGTGCAGGAAGTCGACAAACTCAAATTATTAGCCACAGAAGAACATGTCACTGTAGACACGGTCTTGAACAGTGTCCTGGCCAACGCTCGCTACAGTACCTTTGGTCTAGCAGATACCGCGTTAGGCGGTGACGCCGCCGCCGCAATTAGAACACTGCGGGGCTTAGAGGCTGAGTCCACACAGCCCCCTGCCGTGCTGTGGCCTCTCAATCGAGATGTTGCACTACTCGCCGGCCTGCATGACGACTGCGCTAAAGGTCAGCCTTTATCCCGAGCCATGAATCAACGGGGTGTCTGGCGCAGTCGCATGGGCCTCGTCCAAGGGGCAGCGGAACGACAAAACGCCGACGGGATTGGCCGACTCCAAAAACTGGCCTTTCAAGCCGATGCGACGGTGAAGGGTTTTGAAAAAGGGAACCCTTGGGACATATTAGATCAGCTTGTTGTGCTCTTGGCCCAGGGCCCTAACGGCAAAGCTATAAAACCTGCCAGCACTCGATAATAGGCCATGATTACGAAAGACTTGAGCGACGAGCGTAAAGTAACCACAGCACTAGCCAGCCAGCACCAGCGGTTATGGTAAAGACGACGGTGTAACCAAAGCTATCGGTGAGCACCCCCAAACACGCCGAACCAATCGCGGGCGCCCCCATTGCAAATAGCGTCCACAGGCTCAATACCCGACCGCGATAACTCTCGACCAAGCGCAGCTGAATAATCGTTTGGCAACCGGTACCTGCAATAGTCGTGACCAAGCTCAGCGCAAAAATTAATGCCCCCAGCCGGTATAAATTAGAACCCAAGAATAAACCCAGTATTAACAGGGCAGCGGCGGCAATAGCCATTGCCACTAGGCTGAGCAAACGGGCTGTGTCAGCCTGTTGGCGAGTCATAACCAAACCACCCACAATAGATCCTAGGCCCGCGCTCGCTGTCAACGTAGCCAGTTCTCTCGCGCCCCCGCCTAAAAAGCCACCTGCAAAGGCCGGCAGAAGCTCCACGACAGTCCTACCCAACACACCATTGAGAATAGTGAAAGCAAAGATCAATTGAATAGCCGGCTCCTCGCGCACATAACGAATACCCGCTTTAAATTGTTGTACGTAGGGCTCTCTAGGTCGTGGCTCACGAACACCTACACCGTGGAGCTTGATCAGGATAGCCGCCGCAATTGCAAACATTATGCTCGCGAGCATAAAAGCCAGCTCGGGACCGGAACCGGCAATCAGGGCCGCCCCAAGGGCAGGGCCTAGGATACGAGCAATATTGAAGGTGGTGGCAGATAGACCTACAGCACTCGGCAAGGCCGCTCGTTCAACTAAAAGCGGTATCAGTGCAAGTCGCATCGGGCTATGGCCCGATGTAACAACCCCCATAGCCAATGCCAAAGACAGCAGAACGGGAACCCCAAAGACACCTGCCCACAACGCCACTACCCCGGCCAAAGCAATAAAGCCGTGTATGAACATTGAAGCCACTAAACCAGAACGCGGATTGATTCGGTCTGACAAAATGCCGAACCAAGGTGACAGCAAGAGCGCAGGGGCAAGCATTAAAGCGGCGGTTATGCCGACCCAGGTTGCCGATAACGTTAGGTCCCAGGCGCTCCAGCCCAATAAAAAGCGCAACATCCAAGACCCAAGACTGGAAAACCAGCTGGCAGGGAAATAACGCCGAAATGCCACCTCACTTAAAGCTGACCGCCGTACCTGTCGCTTTTCACGACGCTCCAAATAACCTCCCCTTGATTTTGTCGCTCCACAGGACTACTGTTCATATATACAGTATCTTATACAGCAGTACATACAGTCATCAACGCATCTAGCTGTAAGTCCCTAGCCGCAGAGGAACACAACATGTCTGATCCACTTGAACACATCATAAGTCGCTCTGATACCTGGCGCGGCATGAGTACTGGCGAAAATGTATTCGCGATGCGTACATCTGCCAATAGTGACTTACACGGCGTAGACGCACTGCCTACGGGATTTACAGCCCTCGACGATCAAATTGCCATGGCAGGTTGGCCACTACGCGGCGGCGTTGAAGTTCTAGGTAAGGATAACAGCACTGACTCCATGGGCTTGTTCCTACCCACCATGGCAGCCCTCAGCGAACAACGCCGTTGGCAGGCTTTTATTGCCCCACCCCATGCCCCTTATGCACCGCTACTCGCCGCCCGTGGGATTGCCACCGAGCAAATTCTGATGGTGCATCCTAAAGATCGTGAAGAGTTATTATGGGCCACAGAACAAGCCATCCGTAGCACCACTTGCAGTATCGTTTTCAGCTGGCTGGGAGCCAGTGATTACCGTTATTCTGAATTACGAAAGCTACAGTTAGCCGCCACTGAAAACGACACACTTGTCGTTCTTTTTAGGGCCAATCAAGCTATAGAACAACATACGCCGTTTAGCTTGCGCCTAACCGTCGATCGCTATCACACCGTCGATATTCTTAAGCAACGTGGCGGCAGGCCAACAGGTAATATCAGACTTCCTGATGAAGAAGACATCATTAACACCCCACAACCCTGGGAGATTTCTGCAGGCAAAATGCGTCGTACTCATACGGGGCAAATACTGACGCCCGTTGCCTAAAACGAAGCCATTAAAAACCGTCACATGACGTCGCATGAACAGGCAAGCTACACTCACGTACTTGCCTAGCCGATAGCCCCTACGGAGCCGACTTCATGGAACCTCTTCCGCACCATTACACGGCCATCGCCAGTGGTGACAAAGCCGATAGTCACATTACGGTAACCGCCTCGGGTCTGCCTGATCTCACCACTAATGCCCCTGCCGAATTTGGCGGCCCGGGCAATCAATGGAGTCCTGAATCACTATTAATGGCTGCCGTAGCAGACTGCTTTGTTTTGACGTTTCGTGCCATTGCTCAAGCATCCAAACTACAGTGGGATCAAATTCAATGTCAGGCGACTGGCACGCTTGATCGCATTGACCGCAAGCCACAATTTACGGAGATTCAGTTGCATGTCACCGTAACGCCACAAGGCGATATCAGCGCAGAACGCGTACAACGTCTTCTCGAAAAGGCTGAAGACGGCTGTTTAATCACCAACTCTCTAAGTGCGACTGTGTCCATGACCAGCGATATTCAGCAAGCCTAATGGCACTGGATACTTGGCTCAGTGAGTGGGGCGTTACCCTCGGTGTAACGGCACTCATGGCACTGATGGTTTTTATTGTTTGGGACCTGGCGCGCCGCAACAATGCCGGGCGTTACGGCACCTTTATTTTATTTATTGCACTTGCCATGGGCCTGCTAGGCTTTGCCATTAAAGGAGCTATCCAGTACTTAATGGA
This sequence comes from Luminiphilus sp., assembly GCA_029253705.1. Taxonomy (GTDB): domain Bacteria; phylum Pseudomonadota; class Gammaproteobacteria; order Pseudomonadales; family Halieaceae; genus Luminiphilus. The sequence continues at coordinate 3,716 of JAQWYY010000162.1, forward strand.
AGGCGGCGGCCTTTAAATCTAGCCCTGGTCTAAAGGCGCATTTACCTCATAGAAACCGGCACCATGGGCTGCTCCTCAAACAAGCGGAAAATTTTTCTTCTCTTCCAATTATTACAAACTGCGAGCGGCGCTATTTTAGACTTACAACAACACAACAAAATACACCATCTACACTCAAGGTTGCTCCACACAAGCTCGGTTTCGCTCAAGACCTATGCGAGCCAATAGCAATATGCGTAACACCTCGGATTACCATATACACAACTCATAACAGCCATTAAGGCTGCTAGGGCAATTAAGGCTTCGATAGAGAAAATTCTTTGGCGTCGTTCAAAAGGCTATTCAATACTGTATATATATACAGTATTATTGGGGTATGTCCCTCTGGCTCTACCTTCGCTTTCCCCAGCTTCCCCTTGAGTGTCAACCACTACAGCAGGACTGCCCAGCCGTTGTCATAGAGCGACAGCGCGTAATCGCTGTCAACGACGAAGCGCAATTAACAGGCCTTAAACTAGGACAAAGTACTGCCACCGTTCGTGCCCTCGTCGATACATCTCATCTACAACTCCTTGAACGGGATCCAAGCCAAGAGTTGCGCGCCTTAGAACGCCTAGAGTGCTGGGCTTACAGCATTACGCCCACGCTGGAACGCTGGCAGGATGAGGGAATTCAACTTGAGGTCGGTCGATGTTTAAAGCTGTACGGCGGTCTGAAAAAGCTATTTGACAACATTCAAAATGACCTCGAGAAACGGGGTTTTACGGTCAAATCAGGCTTAGCGCCTAACCGTTCTGCCGCTTGGCTACTCAGTCATTGGGAGGAACGTTTTTTATATCCATCGGATCAGAGTCTACGAAAACGGCTTGATAAAATTCCTCTATATCTACTGCGAAAAGTTCAAGCAGGTCAATTCTTGAGTGCCATTACCAGCCTCGAAAAAGCGGGGATTCAAACACTGGGAGAGATACTCGAAATGCCTACAAGCGCACTGGGACGCCGCTGCGGCCAGGCATTTCAAAAATGGCTGGGAGATGTCACGGCGACTTCTGACACCGTTACTCAGGATTTTCATCCGCCCCATCAGTTTTATGATTCCTTATGGTTCGGCTTTGAAATTCGCAACCAGATCGAACTGCACCCCGCTATGCAGCAATTGCTGCAAGCTTTGGCGCGCTTTTGCCGTGCGACTCAACATCGGGCAACCCATATCGAGTGGCAGATGTTGCGCATGCATGGCAGCACCGAACGCTTCGAAGTTCGCAGTAGTGAAGCTCATGCTGATCCCGAGCTCTGGTTTGAGCTATCACGCCTGAGCCTAGAACAGAGCTCACTGGGTGCTAGTATCGAGGGATTGGCCCTTAATGTTCACCACTTCCAAACCCAACATGCCGCTGTTGCCGATTTATTTGGTGAAACCCATCATCGTGAACCCCTCCATAATCTGGTCGATCGCCTCAGATCACGGCTAGGACTACAAGCCATCAATCAGATCGCCCTACGCGAGGCACATTTACCCGAACACAGTCAGTATTTAAGTCAAGATACCGCACCGCTACAGCCGACCTTGCAGGGGCAGGCACAACGACCTTTTTGGCTATTTGATGAGCCCCACCCAATACGGATTAAAGACAATGTATTGCATTGGAACGGTGTACTAACAATCTTGCTAGGACCTGAGCGCCTTGAAGATAATTGGTGGCAAAAACCTGCCAGCCGAGACTACTACATTGCCCAAACTCAAGCAGGACAACCCATTTGGATTTTCGAAGATCGCTATAGCAAACAATGGTATGTACAGGGAATACTGCCATAGGCGCTTCAAGCGCCATGCACAGTAACTTCAAAGTCTGTTCGCGCTAATTAGCTGCGACAATCAACACCGTGAGTAGGACTGAACGGTTTAAAGAGCTCATACCATAGCGAGGCGCCTCAAAGCCTCAGTCATCAACCGAACAGATTTTAGCGTTTGCTGCTGTCTTTGCCCCGCCTATCAGACGTCTTTCAAGCGATAAAAATCAAGCTCAAGTTGTAGAACATGCCTTTAGTGCAACCAGACCAAGTCATCCACGGCAAACCCCAGAGCCTGAGCGCGATCGGTAAATGACTGGCGAGTGTCATCGCTGATATCGGTGTCTCGAGCTAGTAGCCACAAGTAATCCGTGTTGTAACCCGCCACAAAGGCGTATCGATAATTAGGGTCTAACTCAAAGACAATGTAACTACCGTAGAACGGCCCAAAAAATGAAACTTTAAGATGCGCCGTGCCCTCATCGCCAACAAACTTAGCGTGACCCTCGGCAACTTTATACTCACCCGTTTCTGAGTCGGTGCCACTGTTGATAACGCGGACAGCACCATCGTCACGTAACGAGTACTCCGCCGTCACATCAACCAGACCTCGCTCAAAACTGTGATCGAGACGGGCAATTTCATGCCACGTGCCCAGATAGCGTGACTTATCAAAATCGGTCACCGGCTCGACACCCTCAGGCATACCGGTACACCCAGATAACGCCACCAAAATGAGCAAACTAAAACTCAGATATTTAAATATAATTCGGCTCAACGTCATGGCACTAACCTTATGAAATAGTTGTTTTCAGGGCCATGAAGAACCTCACCACAGCCATCGGTGTCCACTGTAACCGCTTCACCATTTGTGAAGGAAGGTGTGCCCACCCATATTGCTCAATCAATATTCTTTGATGAGGTTCCTGATGACATAAAACAGCCCTCCGACGTCAAAGAACGTTACCGCTATCAAACCGTTACCCGCCTGTGTAATAAGCCATTAAATTCCAGCACCACACCATTATACTGTATAAATATACAGTATAATAATTGTATGCCTTACGCCGAACTTCACTGTCTTAGTAACTACAGCTTCCTACTCGGAGCCTCCCACCCCGAAGAATTAGTGGAACGTGCCGCCGCCTGCGGCTACTCCGCATTGGCCATTACCGACGAATGCTCCCTTGCCGGTGTTGTAAAGGCACATGTCGCTGCAAAACGCTGCGCTATAAAACTTATTATTGGTAGTGAATTTAATTTGGTTGAAGGTATTCGCCTTATTGCACTGGCGCCCAGCCGAGAGGCCTATGCCGAGCTGTCAGGCCTAATCAGTCGCTCTAGACGCCGCAGCCCCAAAGGCGAGTACACCACCCGACTGCGTGACATTATCTTTCACTTGAAACGCTGCCTTATTATCTGGCTACCCGGCGACTCTGAGCATGAAATGGGGTCCGGGCAACAACTGGCACGATTATGTCCCGGACGAATCTGGATTGGCAGTAGTCGCCTACTAGGCAATGATGAAATACGACGCTTTCGCCAGCGTTGGGACTTAGCACAAAAGTTAAACCTACCCTTGGTCGCCTGCGGTGATGTCCGGATGCACAGCGCATCACGAAAACGACTGCATGATGTACTAACCGCCCTACACCACAACACAACGGTTAGTAAGCTGGGGCTGCGGAGACTTGCTAACAGCCAACAGCACCTGCGCACTCTTGATAAATTACTCCCGCTCTACCCGCCATCACTGATTGGCGAAACTTTACGCATCAGTCAACAGTGCCAATTCAGCCTTGATGAACTTCGCTATGAGTACCCAGAAGAAGTTATTCCAACCGGCCAAGATGCCAATACCTATTTACGAGAGCAGGTCGCTCTAGGTGCGGCGCAACGCTGGCCTAACGGTGTACCCAATAACATTCAGAATCGCATACAACACGAATTAGTACTCATTTCTGAACTCGACTTCGAATACTACTTTCTAACTGTGTACGACCTTGTTCGATTTGCTAGGGAAAGGCATATCCTGTGCCAAGGTCGAGGCTCTGCTGCCAATTCTGTTGTTTGCTATTGCTTACACATTACCGAAGTCAATCCCGAGCAAGTTAACTTGCTATTCGAGCGTTTCATATCACGAGAACGCGATGAGCCTCCAGATATTGACGTGGATTTTGAACACGAACGTCGTGAAGAAATCATTCAATATATCTACCGAAAATACACGCGGAGACGCGCCGCTTTAGCTGCTACCGTTATCACTTATCGGTCCAGAAGTGCGGTTCGAGATGTCGGTAAAGCCCTAGGTCTCGATGCCATTTTAGTGGAAGATCTTGCTAAGTCACTGGCGTGGTGGAACCGAGAGGGCGAGCTTAGGCAGCGCTTCGAGCAGCAAGGCATGGGGATGCCCGGCAAACAGGCTCAGCTTTTCCTTGATCTGGTACAGGAGATACTCGGCTTTCCACGCCATCTCTCCCAGCACGTTGGCGGCTTTGTTATTAGCCGCGGTCCCATATCCAATCTGGTTCCGGTAGAAAACGCCAGTATGGATGAACGAACGGTTATTCAATGGGACAAAGAAGATATTGAAGCCCTAGGATTACTAAAAGTTGATGTACTAGCTTTGGGTATGTTGTCGGCTATCCGTAAAACTTTGGCGCTAGTAAACCGGGAAAATCCTCAAATAAAGCGTATTCAGGATATTCCCCGTGAAGACCAGGCAACTTATAAAATGCTTCAGTCCGCCGACTCCCTGGGTGTATTTCAGATTGAGTCTCGAGCACAGATGTCGATGTTGCCACGTCTTAAGCCCGCTTGTTTTTATGATCTTGTTATTGAAATTGCCATTGTCCGGCCAGGCCCGATACAAGGCGATATGGTGCACCCCTACCTACGTAGAAAGCATGGGCTCGAAGTGGTTACCTACCCCAATGAAGATATTAAGTCGGTACTTGAGCCGACATTAGGGGTCCCCATTTTTCAAGAGCAAGTGATACGCCTCGCCATGGTTGCGGCGGGGTTTACCGGGGGGGAAGCAGACGCACTGCGCCGAGCAATCACCAACTGGGGTCGCAACAGCAAACTCTTAACTTTTGAAAAAAAACTCAAGGATGGCATGCGCGAGCGAGGCTACAGTGCCGAGTATTCCAATCGCTTGTTCGATCAAATTAAAGGCTTTGGCGGCTATGGTTTTCCTGAGTCCCATTCAGCGAGTTTTGCCCTATTAGCCTACGTTTCCGCCTGGTTAAAGTGCCACTATCCAGCAGCTTTTTATGTGGGCTTACTCAATAGCCAGCCCATGGGGTTCTATACACCTTCACAACTCATACAAGATGCCCAACGCCATGGTGTTACGGTATTACCTACAGACGTCAACCACAGCGAATGGAATCATCAGCTGCTCAGCCAGACCGATCAGGGCCAGCCCCCAATACGCCTGGGGTTACGACTAATAAAGGGCTTAAATAGACGCGCGGGACATCGAATTGCCGACGCCCAGCGACAAATGCCCTTTAAAAACATCAGTGACCTCAGACGTAGAGCACAACTTGAGAAAAGCGACATGGAGGTACTGGCTAGTGCCGACGCTTTAAAAAGTTTAAGTGGCCATAGACATCAATCGCAGTGGCAGGTCATGGCACTGCAAACGCCCAGCCCCTTACTGCGCGACACTCTCAATGAAAACAGATCAGAAGGTTTAAGTGATCACATTGAGTTACCAGTGCCCTCTATTGCTGAAAATGTAATGGCCGACTACCAGAGTACCGGAGTCACACTACGTGATCACCCACTCGCGTTACTACGTGGGCACGCGCCATTCAACCAATGTCGAAAGTACAGCGAGCTTTCAGGATTGGGAAACAATCGCTTTGTTCGTATCGCCGGTATTGTTACTTGTCGCCAACGCCCTGGAACAGCTTCTGGCGTGGTGTTTCTGACCCTTGAGGATGAGACAGGTAATCACAACGTTGTCGTCTGGCCAAAAATACAAGACCAGTTCAGGCAGGCTCTAATGACCGCACAACTACTCTTAATAAAAGGAACCCTCGAATGCCGCGATGGTGTAATGCATGTAATAGCCGGTGCACTATTTGACCATAGCGATGCCTTGACTGAACTGCAGGTTAAGTCGCGAGATTTTCGTTAACGCCACTTTTTTAGTAAAGCCGACTAATAATCATCTGAAAATCGCTGCCTGAACCAGCGGTATGAAAATAATCCCAAAATAAAACGTCCGCGGCCTATCGACGACGGCAAAAGATGACACCCATAATCGCAAACCGCTACCACCGCTGAATGACCACAGTTCTTTTATAGTGAAAGCAGGTACTATGAGCATGATTCGAAGGGTTATATCGGGACGTTGGCTACCTGTTCTCGCTACAGAAAAACAAAGCGGTAACCGGCTCTCGAGAACAAAAATTTATGTTTTAGGAGTTTAGCAACGTGCTAATGAATTCAGAATGTATAGCTAACGGCTTAGCTTGAGCTCATGGTGCTTACAGATAATATCAACGTATTGGTAATCGCCGAATCACAGGCCCAAGGGACGCGCCTAAGCAGGATGGTGGGACGCACCCTGTCCGGCCACTATCAACCCTGCAGCGAATCTGAATTCCATGGGTATTTGGTGGCTCAACGCTATGACATCATCATCTTAGGAAACCCCAGTAAATTAAGCAGCGACGTGCTGGAACTTATTCATAACCATCAGCCCAATACCAGCCTCGTTATGTTTGACGCTAACAGCAGCGTAAACGCACAGCTATTAGACCAGCAGGCCAGACGTCTCAACGTTAACCTAGTCTCGGTACTGCCACTACCCTGCCCGCCGGAGCGCCTCGAAGCCGTCGTAGAACGATTGACTACAGCAGCTCATGAAAACAGCATCGATAGTGCCCCCATGTCCGCCGAGGAAGTCAGTTCGGCACTTGATGCCGGAAAAATACAGGCTTGGTTTCAACCCAAAGTCCGCATTACTGACGGCGTAGTGACCGGCTTTGAGGCGTTAGCGCGATGGATTGAGCCCGATGGCTCGATGTTACCGCCGCGAGTATTCATACCCTCAGCGGAAGAATCCGAGGTCATTATTCCGCTCACGAGAAAGCTGATCTCTGACAGTATGATTGAGTTAAGCAATTGGAAACGCAGCAATCTCAACCTTAAGGTATCGGTAAATGCTACCGTTGAGGTACTCGATTCAGACAATTTTGTATCCTGGCTACAGGGTCAGCTTGAACATCATCAGTTGGCGCCGAGTTCAATCACTATCGAAATTACCGAATCTAGAGTCGTCGGGTCGGCCAGCAAGGTAGTAGAAAATCTCACCCGCTTAAGGCAGCTAGGACTGGGCATCTCCCTTGATGACTTCGGAACAGGTTACTCGTCGCTTTTACAACTAAGCCGCATGCCCTGCACTGAGCTTAAAATTGACCGATCCTTTGTATCAGGCGCATCTGGCAAAGAGGAGACAGCCGTTTTATTGGGCAACAGTGTACGTATTGGACGCGGACTAGGCCTAAACGTTGTTGCCGAAGGCGTGGAAACACGTGCTGACTGGGAGGCCGTAGCAAGGGCGGAAGTTGACGAGGTACAGGGCTGGTTCGTAGGCAGGGCTCAATCTGCCGATAGCGTTATTCCATGGATTGAAGACTGGAATAGCCGACAACTACTCCTGCAAACCGAACAGCCTAGGCATGACTCGCAAAAAAACCCAGTGCAAAAGTTGCTTGCACGAGACCAATGGCGCTTTCATCCACCCAACGCCTTGACACTCACATTACTGCTTATTCTTATGACGCTATCCGCTCTGCTCGCGAGAATAGTTTAAAAATGCGCAAACCCACGTAACGATATGTAGCACCGCAAAGTCAACATCACTCGATCACCAGCTCCGTAACCGGCTGCCCTTTAATACCTGCATAAACTACCAAGATCACTGCATCTTCAGTGCCTACACTTACGCCGCCATGGGGCTGGTTTACAAGTTCTATGACTCCATCTCCCGGGCTGACCTCCAAGGTCTCCCCTCCGGGAGTTTTCACTTTCAGGCGTCCTTGTAACAAAAAACCAGCAGTAGCAAAGGGGTGTGTATGCATAGGGAGCGCGGACCCAGAGGGTATGGTGACACGAACTACTGAAATTTCAGGCTCTCCAGAGCTGTATGAAGGAAGGGGTCGACCATTCCAAGATGTATTGGATTTAACCAAAACTTCAGTCGTGATGGACTTCATAGCAGCCATAGTGTCATCTGCCACTACCGTCACAGTGACCAATAGCCCGCCCATAAAAAGCAAACATTGCCCAAGACCTATAAGCATTCTTTGCAATGTATTCATAGCCCCTCCCCCATGTGCCCAAGGGCTTCTGACCCTAACCGCAATCAACAGTCGAGCTCAGATTGCACTCTTGCATCGAGAGCCCCATGCTCGTTTTCGCTAATCAAAAACTCTATGGGCCTGCAGCACACCTGACAGTCTTCGATGTATTCAACTCCGACATCCTCAGGATTAAGCAAGACGGAAATGCCCTCCCCACAGTAGGGGCAAGAAACAACCTGTTCTTGCAGTGCCCAATTATTCATAGGGCTCTTAGCTAGCCTTTCGAATTTCAGCAACGCTTTCGACATCGGCGCCGGTAGCTCGTTCAAAGCTTAACGCACCATCTTCTAGCGCCTGATCGCGGAACATTTGGCGATCCTTGCGAAAATTCTGCGGGTTTACCCAGGGACTTTGATCACCTTGCTTGGGGAACAAGTGCATGACCCGCTGCATATACCCCGCGGAAAAATCATCAATCCATAATCGCTTGGGCATAGACTGTGCCAGTGCGGCCGGAATGCGTGGCGTGAACTGGGTGTTTCCCGTTGCCTTTAGATGGTTTACGACACGAGTTGTCCAGTGGGCGATCAAATCCGCCCGCAGTGTCCATGAGGCGTTGATGTAACCGAAGGTCTGAATCATGTTCGGCACGTTGGTGCACATCATACCCTTATAAGTCCACTCATTAGAGAAATCGACAGGCTCGCCATCTACCGAGAATTCAGCACCTCCCAAGACCAGCAAGTTAAGCCCAGTGGCAGAAACGATGACATCGGCCTCAAGATACTGCCCTGACTTGAGCAAAATACCCGTCGCATCAATCTGGGCTATGTGGTCGGTGACAACATCAGCTTTTCGCGCTTTCAGCGCCTCGAACAAATCGTCGTCTGGGACCAAACAAAGTCGCTGGTCCCAAGGGTTGTAGTCGGGTGTAAAGTGCTTGTCGACATCCAGAATATCTCCTACCTCAGATTTCACCTTTTTAAGTAAGCTCCGTCGTAAAACACTGGGAGCCACCCGAGATAGACCATAGAAAAACTGCTGCCATACCGTGTTACGCCACCGAGTTAAGGCGTAAGCCATTTTTTCCGGTAGGTGCCGGCGCAACCAGTTTGCCCCTGCATCGATAGAGGGGCGTGAAATGACGTAGGTGGGCGAGCGCTGCAGCATGGTGACGTGCTTGGCGGTTGACGCCATGTTGGGCACCAGCGTCATAGCCGTCGCCCCCGAACCAATCACCACCACATTTTTATTGCTGTAGTCGAGATCTTGGGGCCAAAACTGGGGGTGAACCCAAGTGCCCTCGAAGGCATCTTTACCGACAAAATCTGGCTGATAACCCGCATCGTAGCTGTAGTATCCAGCACACATCAGCAAAACATTACAACGGTACTCCACCATGCCACTTGCTAACTCGACCGATAAAATCCACTGGCCAAGCTCGCTCTGCCAATTCGCAGACTTTAGCTGATGCTGAAACCGAATATGCTCTCGAACACCGTATTCATCCGCAGTGGCATTCACGTATTCGCGAATAGCGGTGCCATCGGCAATCGCTTTTTCAGCCGACCAAGGCTTAAAGTCGTAACCCAACGTGTGCATATCGCTGTCAGAACGAATTCCCGGATACCGAAAGATATCCCACGTGCCGCCAATAGCCTCCCGGCGCTCGAGAATAGCAAAAGATGAGTCTGGGCAGTCACGCTGCAAACGCACCCCAGCACCAACACCTGACAACCCGGCACCTATGACGATAACGTCGAAATACGAGGACTCTTCAGAAAATGATCTGCTTGTGCCACCGATGCTTTCCATACCTTTACCTCACCATCCTAAATTCGAGTTCGCTCACACTGAGATTAGAACACAGTGGAGCGCCTCTACGAGATTACCCACGGATAGGAGCGGGGGGCTTTTCAAACACCTACCTACCCAGACACTAGCGCTGTGAACGACCTCTTTGCGCCGCGATACGCATCCGCAGTGCATTAAGCTTAATAAATCCCTCAGCGTCCTGTTGATTGTACGCCCCTGCATCGTCTTCGAAGGTCGCAATACTCTCATCAAATAACGAGTCATCGGAGCGCCGACCTAAAACCGTCACGTTACCTTTGTACAACCGCAGTCGAACGTCTCCATTCACCCAGCGCTGGCTGTCATCGATCGCCGACTGCAACATAAGCCGTTCTGGAGACCACCAGTAGCCGTTGTAGATAAGTTTAGCGTACCGAGGCATGAGTTCGTCTTTCAAATGCATCGCCTCACGATCGAGCGTAATCGACTCCATCGCCCGGTGAGCGCGCAGCATAATAGTCCCGCCCGGGGTCTCGTAGCAGCCCCTAGACTTCATCCCAACGTATCGGTTCTCGACAATATCTGCACGTCCAATGCCATGTGCACCGCCGCGTTGATTTAATATTGCAAGCACCTCAGCGGGGGTGTGGGCAACTCCATCAATGGCTGTAATATCACCGCAGCTAAAACTGAGAACTATTTCTTCGCCTTGATCAGGTGCTGTTTCTGGACTAACCGTCCAGCGCCACATTGACTCTTCGGCATCAGCCCATGGGTCCTCAAGTACACCACCCTCATAGGAAATATGCAGGAGATTGGCATCCATAGAATAGGGCGATTTTTTTGAGGCTCCTGAAAAATCGACCGGTATCGCCCGTTGCTCACAGTAGGCCATTAGTGACTCTCGCGATCCTAAATCCCACTCCCGCCAAGGAGCGATAATCTGAATACCGGGCTTTAAAGCGTAAGCGCCTAATTCGAACCGAATTTGGTCGTTACCTTTTCCTGTAGCACCGTGGGAAATAGCATCTGCACCGGTCTCATTGGCAATCTCAACCAAGCGCTTGGCGATTAGCGGGCGAGCGATAGACGTTCCAAGCAAGTATTCCCCTTCGTATACGGTGTTGGCACGAAACATGGGATAAACAAAGTCACGGACAAACTCTTCTCGCAGATCGTCAATAAAAATCTCTTTGATACCCAGTGCCTGCGCTTTTGCTCTGGCGGGTTCAACCTCTTCGCCTTGACCAATATCGGCAGTAAACGTAACGACCTCGCAGTCGTAGGTCTCCTGTAACCAACGGACAATAACCGATGTATCGAGACCGCCAGAATAGGCTAGTACGACTTTATTGACTGACATGAACACACAACCTTTAAAACAGTGAAGGAATAAGAGGCGCCAAGTTTACGCCTAGAGTGTGGGCTTGCCCAGCGCACCCCTGATAGACTTACAACATAGTATGGAGTTCGCTATGAAAACACTTACCATTACCCAACCCGACGATTGGCACGTTCACCTGCGGGACGGATCCGCTCTGGAGAGGACTGCCAATGATATTGCCCGTTGGGCGCATCGCGCGATAGTTATGCCTAATCTTGCTCCTCCGGTGGTAGATGTTGCCGCCGCAGAAGCCTATCGTGACCGGATTATTGGCGCATTAACGCCTGAAAATCGTCACTTTGACCCCCTAATGACCCTCTACCTCACGGATAACACCTCGGCTGCCGAGGTGGCTCGAATCGCTGAATCCTCGGTAGTTCACGCCATTAAACTCTATCCCGCTGGCGCTACAACCAATTCCGCCGCCGGAGTTAACGACCTCTCCAACCTTTTTCCCGTCTTTGAGGCAATGGAAAAGCATGATGTGCCCCTGCTTATACACGGCGAAGTCACTGATTCAGAGGTCGATATTTTTGATCGTGAGAAAGCGTTTATTGACCAGCACCTAGGGCCCCTTGTCGATCGCTTTCAAGGTTTGCGAGTGATCTTCGAGCACATTACCACCGAGGACGCGGTGGCTTTCGTCGTAGCGGCAAGGGAAGGTGTTGCAGCAACCATCACCGCTCATCACCTGCTTTACAATCGCAATGACATGCTGGCGGGAGGAATTCGGCCTCATTTTTTCTGCTTACCGATACTTAAGCGCGATCAACACAGAATGGCACTTTGCCGGGCAGCAACCTCGGGTAATCCTCGCTTTTTCCTCGGCACAGACTCAGCACCCCATGTTCGCGCTGACAAAGAGTCTAGCTGCGGCTGTGCCGGCTGCTATACGGGCCATGCGGCCATGGAGCTTTATGCCGAGGTCTTTGAAGCTGAAGGCGCTCTAGGACAGCTGGAAGGCTTTGCAAGTCATTTTGGTGCAGATTTTTATCGGCTACCGCGCAACGAAACGACCATAACTTTGATACAGAATGCAAACCCGGTGGCAGCCCAGCTGTCTTTAGGCGATGCAGACACTGTCATTCCCATTCGTGCGGGTGAGATGTTGCGCTGGGAGTTGGTAACGTGACCACGATGCCTGACTATTTTATGCGAGATCGCTTTAGAGGCTTCCTACCGGTGATCGTCGATGTGGAGACAGGCGGGTTTAATGCCGCAACCGACGCGCTGCTGGAAGTAGCCGCCACGCTGGTCCACGTGGATGACCGAGGCGAAGTGGTTTTGGGTGACACTCTCAGTTTTAACGTTGAACCTTTTGAGGGCGCCAACATTGAGCAATCAGCTCTCGAATTTACGGGTATAGACCCTGAGAACCCTCTTCGCGCTGCGCTGCCCGAAGCAATCGCACTGGGTGAGCTGTTCACCCGGATTCGCAAGGAGGTTAGAGATACCGGCTGCAACAGGGCCATATTGGTAGGACACAATGCGCACTTTGATGCCGGCTTTATTAACAGTGCCAGCCTTAGATGCGACATTAAGCGCAACCCCTTTCACCCCTTCTCGCATTTCGACACTGCCACATTAGCCGGGCTTGCATTTGGGCACACGGTGCTTGCTCAAGCATGCCGACGGGCCGGCATCGAATTTAACAATAGCGAGGCACACTCGGCAGCCTATGATGCGACTAAAACCGCCGAGTTATTTTGCTGTATTGTTAATCAGTGGCAGCGACTCGGAGGCTGGCAGTGGCCGGCAATTCCTGAGGGCCACGAATAAGCGTGCCCGGATACTGATTGTGGAACTTACCATCGCTAAAGGTGACTACACCCGACTTGATCGTCGCTTTGTATCCTCTGGCGTCCTGCAGTAGGCGCATGCCGCCCGCCGGAAGGTCATGGGCAACCCAAGGCTGATTCAACCCCAAAGCATCAAGATCAATGACATTGAGGTCAGCAAGGTACCCCTTAGAAATTAACCCGCGGTCATTGAGGCCATAAAGCTGTGCCGTACTTGAGCACTGACGCCGGATAGCTTGTTCAATGGTTATGCGGCCTCTGCTGCGATCACGCACCCAGTGCTGTAGCAGAAACGTGGTCGCTGCGGCATCGCAAATCGTTCCGCAGTGGGCTCCGCCATCAGACAACGAATTAACACAATCATCCGATGCGAGAATTGGCTCCAGGAAATCGAGGTTACCATCGGCGTAGTTCAGCAGCGGGAAATAGATAAATCCCTGACCGTCATTGGCCATCATGGCGTCATAGGCGAAGGCCTCGGGTGACATGCCCGCCTCCTCTGCAAGCGCAGCAATGGAATCTTTAGAGGTGGGCTCGTAGTCGAAACCATCGGCCATTGGATACTGCATTTGAAAAGCAGAAATCATGAGCTCCAATAACAGTTTGAGATCTGTTTCTGGCAGATCGGGCTCCTCAGCCAACAACTGCTCTTTGAAGTTTGAATCCTTAAGCTTTGCCAGCTGCTCCGACCAGGTGAGATCCTTAATAGCCAACCAACTCGGTTTAAACGAAAAGGGATGAAAAGTCGCCTGCCAACCCAGAATCAACCCAGTGCCACGCAACGCAATCTGCGCCACAAGATGTGCTCCCCTTGCATTTTCTTCCCTCATTGAGGCGAGTTGGTTTTCGAGGGCCATAGCTTTGATGGGAGACTGCAGGGCCGTAAAACTTACCGGCAAGCCTGTCTCCCGACTTAGCGCACCCATCCACTCAAATTCATTCCACTCGGGCATCAGGTCGCTGGACAACTCGAATACGCCATAACCCACTCGACCCATCGCGCGCCCAATACCGATAAGCTCCTCTGGTGTCGCCGTTGTCCCGGGCACCAACTCGCCATCAACTGACTTGTGCAATACCGTGCGTGAGGTTGAGAACCCCAGCGCTCCCGCTCGTAAACCTTCCTCAACGATGGCCGACATACGAGCAATATCTGTTTCGGTGGGTGCTTCATTAGCGGCACCGCGATCGCCCATTACATAGGCTCTAACCGCACCATGGGGCACCTGAGTCGCTATATCGATGCTTCTGGGCAAGGCCTCCAAAGCATCGAGATATTCAGGAAAAGACTCCCAATTCCACTCCATGCCTTCGGACAAAGCTGACCCTGGAATATCCTCAACACCCTCCATTAACCCGATAAGCCAATCGTGCCGATCCTTAGCTGCCGGGGCAAAACCCACGCCACAGTTGCCCATTACCACGGTGGTAATACCGTGCCAGGCCGAAGGCGCCATTTCCTGATCCCAAGTAGCTTGACCGTCGTAATGGGTATGAATGTCGACAAAGCCCGGAGTCACGTAGCAGCCCTCCGCTTCAATTTCTTTAGCAGCAGTGCCCAAATCCTGCCCCACTGCTGCAATCAGGCCATCCTTAACAGCTACGTCTGCTAAAAAAGGGGTGCCACCCGAACCGTCCACGACAGTGCCACCTCTAATAATTAAATCGTACATATATAGTGTCCTCGGTTTATCTCATAAGCAGAATTTAACAAATCCCGCTCAATCTCCAAAACTATCCCTCTTCACCTGAAATTTGGTTGAGCAACACATCGAGCTCAACAATCAACTCATTCAGAGTGGCCATACCAAGCAGCTCATATTTAATAGATTCCTCAAAGGGCAGAAGCTGAACCAAAGTAAAAGCCACTTCCCATGCATTGCTGTAATCAATCGTCAAATTCATGCGCTGTATGTGGGGGTGGGATTCAAGGCCACGCAGCACAATTTCCAAGGAGCGCAGCTGATCGGTCATTGGAGCCGGCTCCAGGGGCCCCTCCATACTGACCCGTGATCGGATCAAACCCGAGGGATCTCGCCATACCTCTGCAATGTCGAACCGCTCGTCTCCGCGAATAGTGATTCCTAGCAATCCATTGGGTAACTGGTCAAAGTCGGTAATTCGGGCGTGAGTGCCGTAATCGCCAACGTCCGGCGTAGTCTGCGAGCCGCCACTGATTTCAGATCCCTGCCGCAACCAAACAACGCCAAAACCGGTGCCGGTACGCATACAAGCCGCCACCATATCCAAATACCGTTGCTCAAATATTTGCAGCGGCATGTAACCGTATGGCACAAGTGCTGATGATAAGGGGAAAAGGGGTATCTCAGTCATAATGAAGTCTCGGGGCGGCTGGCGCTTTCCAAATAGTTCAATAACTCTAACGCTTGCTCCGCACTGTCACCACAGACATCAACATGGGGTTTAAAAGTTCGGCAAACCGCCGGCCTTCTGACATCTTGATATAGGCCGCAGCGACGCTGCGCATCAAGATGGACACAGGGCGTGCCAGGAGGTTTGCCCTGCGGCATACCAAAGAAGGGTCGCGTGATGCCGGGCGCAATACAACAGGCACCGCAACCAGTTCGACACGCTAAGACCTCAACGACCACCTTCGGGTCCAAGCGGTTGAAATACCAAAATTAGCTTGGGCAATAACAGCAGCGCTCCCGCGACCGCTGCGATCATCGCTAAATCGGTCAACAACCCAAAGTATAAGCTAGGGGTAAAATTTGAGAGTGTCAGTAGCGAAAAGCCCACCATCACTGTCAAAGTAGTGTAATACATGGCTCTACCTATACTTCCATGACTGCGGTGCATAGCTGCGTGATAATTCTGGTCGATCGCAAATTCGCTGCGAAAGCGATGAATATAGTGAATACAATCGTCCACCCCGATACCAACCACTATGGCCGCGATCGTAATGGTCATGATGTCTAGGGGAATCCCCAGCAAACCCATCACCCCCAGTACTAGTCCCGCTGCCAAAACATTCGGAGCCAACGCCAAAAGCGCTAAGGTTAGCGAGCGAAATAAGGCCCAAAACATAAGCCCTATCACTAAAAAAACAACGCCCAGTGTTAAAATTTGCGACTTGAAAAGGCTTTGCAGCACATTGTTGTATAACACCAACAACGACGTAAACTGAACGCGATCGGGTTCGACATCGAGGGTCTCGACCAACTCTAGATGTAACTCTCGAAGAAATTCATCGCGCTTTAGATCTTTACTGGTTTCTTTTGCTCGAACAGAAATTCGGGCCTCATCGGTGTCAGGATAAAAATAGGGCCTAACCAATGTCGCGGCGACGTCCTCCGGCATGCTGTTTTGTACGAGGGCCAGTTCAATTGCACCTAAAGGTGCTCCGTACAAACCGTCCATGACCTCAAACGCAGTCGATAACGAGAGGACCTTGCCCGTTTCGGTACGAGCTTCAATTAACTCATGGGCCTTATCCAGAAGGTCACGGCCCTGGGGTGAAAACCAAAATGAGGGCGCAACACTTCCCTCCTCGGCGAAAAAGTCATCACCGCCAAAGCCATCATCGGCAAAAGGGTCGTCTGCAAAGGAGTCAGCTAAGCCACCAATAGCGGTGGTTTCAACAGCGTCCGAATACTGCGGCACCGCTGCATCAACACTTCTGACAGCGTCGCTGTTAACCTCCTCCTCACGGGGTGGATAGAGCACAACATCTAACGGAATCGTTCCGCCTAAACGCGCATCCAATAGCTCCATACCCTGATAGATCTCAGTGCTCTCTTTGAAATAATCAATGAATCGATTTTCTACCTTTAACCGAGAGATACCGACAGCGATGAGCAGGACTAAAACACCTGAAAATACCAGCACCGCCACACCGTATCGTTCAACCCAGCCAGCGAATCGCACTGTCATCCCGCTATTAAGGGCTGAAGAGGCCATCCTTCCTGACGCGGGCATTAAAGAAATCAGTGCCGGTACCAACAAAAAGGTCGAGACAAACGCGAGGACAATACCTACGGTCATCATAAGACCGAAATCTATCACTGGCTGAATGCCCGCGACCATCAAGGACGCAAAGGCGACAATAGTCGTCAACGCCGTATAACCACAGGGTATTAACATCAGTTGCGCGGCACTCGCGGCACGTCGTTGGCGATTTTCATCTGGATTTACCAGCTCCAACTCCCGGTAACGCACCACAACATGCACCGATAAAGACAGCGTAATAATCAAAAGTACAGCAACAAAGTTTGATGAGATTACGCTCATTCGCCAGTCCAAAAAACCCAGCAAACCCAGCATGACTGCCGCAGTCATTGAACAATTAACTATAGGTATTACGACCCAGCGCCAGTCGCGAAAAATGATACCTAGCACAAGCATCATAATACCGATAATCGCGATGCCGAAGACAATCAGGTCAGCGCGGATAAAATCAATCATATCGGCAGCGATCATTGGCACCCCACCCACAAAAATTTCTGCGTGACTTTTAAACTGCTCGGCCACAGCCCGCACCTCAGCGACCAACTTGCTGCGCCGCTCACCCTCGACAGCTATAAAAGCGTCATAGAGCGCCTCAACCTCTCGCAAACGCGCCTCACCATTGAGGTCTAATTCGCCTGTCAGCGCCTGACCGCGAAGGGCTTCACGTTCATCTAAGAGCGAGGGGCCTTTTGGGTCAGTCGCTAGACTGACCTGTATAGCGCTGACATCTCCCCTAGCGCCAACCAAAAGGTCTCTATAAACCGGACTTGTCGTAAACTCGTTAAAAGCAAGCTCGATATCAACTGCAGGATCACGAAGGGTGGGTAGTTCCTCGGCTTCGGACAAATCCGTGAGACTCAAAGGGGGGCTTTCCAACAAAGGAACGTCAAGTATGCTGGTGACCGAGGATACTCCCGAAATTTCTCTCAGAGCCGTCACCATGGCCGCAAGAGGCTCCAGAGAACTGGTCGACAGCAAATCTCCCGCGGGCCGCCACGTAAGAATAAGAAACTCGCTTGACGCGTAATGGCGACTTGTTTCACGGAAAAAAGCCAAGTCAGGATCGCCCTGCAGCAATAGCGAATCTGAAGACGCGTCTAATCGAATTTTCCCTAGCTGCCCACTTGCGAGAGTCACCAGCAACATGAAGAAAAGAACAACCAGCCACGCTTTGTGAGTAACCTGTCGAAAATATGACTCAATCATAGTAGGCCAAGTCAGCTTGAATTCGCGGGTGTGCCCAAACGCTGCAGCAGTTTTTCATGAATTCCACCAAACCCTCCGTTGCTCATTATGACCACGACATCACCAGATCGTGCTGTTGCCGCAATGGCATCAATCAATTTGTCAGTCTGTTGCCACACCGACTGCCCCGCGCGTTCGGCGACCAACTCCCCCAAGGGCCATGATAAACCTGGAGGCTCATACCAAAAAACCTCATCAGCGTCAGCGGTGGCGGCAACCAATGTGGCTTGATGATGCCCACTCTTCATTGTGGCGGATCGCGGCTCAATGACTGCAAGCAAACGACCTGAATCAGCACCTACCCGCTGACGCATTGCTTCTAAAGTCAGCGCGATAGCCGTTGGATGATGTGCAAAATCATCATAAACCGCTACTCCGGCTGGCGTCCCTCGAAGCTCAAGTCGTCGCTTCACACCGGCGAAACTTTCCAAGGCCCGGGCAGCAATTGCTAAAGGCACGCCGGCATGGTGTGAGGCGGCTATCGCAGCGCACGCATTCAAAAGGTTATGCGCCCCAATTAGGGACCAATTAATAACTTCTACCGCGCCCGCCGGTGAGGACACTTCGAACTGCTCCCCCGCCGCCGACAAAGCTCGCACACTCCATGAATTATTTGTTTGGCTGCCAAAGCTTTGTCGCGGGGTCCAAACACCCCTTGAGAACACCCGCTCAATTGCCGGAGCGTCTCCGTGGATAATAAGCCCTTCACTGGGCACACAGCGAATCAGATGGTGAAACTGAGTTTCAATTGCGGCTAAATCAGGGAAAATATCGGCATGATCGTACTCAAGGTTTGCCATCACCAACGTGCGAGGTTTGTAATGGACAAACTTTGATCGCTTATCAAAAAACGCCGTATCGTACTCGTCTGCTTCAACAACAAAGAAGTCTGACCGCCCCAGGCACGCAGATTGCCCAAAGTTTGCAGGGACCCCTCCCACAAGAAATCCAGGCTCCATCCCTGCACATTCTAAAATCCAAGCCAGCATACTGGTGGTGCTGGTCTTTCCATGGGTGCCCGACACTGCAATAACCCAGCGCCCTGCGAGCACATTTTCACCCAACCATTGCGGCCCAGACACATAGGGCAAACCCAAGTCCAACACCGCCTCCACTTCCGGATTTCCTCTGGAGAGCGCATTGCCCATGACCACTAAATCAGGCCGCGGCTCTAGATTCTCTGCAGAGAACCCCTCGGTAAGAACGATACCGGCATCAATCAACTGCAAACTCATTGGCGGGTAAACATTGGCGTCTGAGCCCGACACTTGGCAGCCTAACTGTCGAGCCAGCAGGGCCACGCCACCCATAAACGTGCCACAAATACCGACAATGTGAATGTGTTGTGCCACAGCTAACTCCATTGATACCGGCAGCTTACCACGGGGATTGCACTAAGCCGCCTAGCACACTACTTTAAGCAACCTTATTCCTTACTCAAGACGTCCTTATGCCCAAAGCCAATGCATTTTATGCGCAATCTGGTGGCGTTACGCCCGTTATCAACGCTTCCGCTTGTGGGGTGCTAGAAGCAGCCGCAAAAAGGAAAGATGCCATTGGTAAAGTCTATGCCGGCCGCAATGGCATTGTGGGGGCGCTGCGGGAGGACCTTATCGATACAAGCAAAGAAACGAAAGCGGCTATTCGTGGCTTATTAACAACTCCTGCTGGCGCATTTGGATCTTGCCGATACAAACTTCGAAGCCATGAGGACAGCCGGGCAGAATATGAGCGCCTGATAGCGGTCTTCAAAGCCCACAACATCAGGTACTTTTTTTATAACGGTGGCGGCGACTCAGCAGACACCTGCCTCAAAGTGTCTCAGCTCTCCCAAAAGCTGGGCTACGACCTGCAAGCCGTGCACATTCCAAAGACAATCGACAATGATCTGCCCTTTACCGATAACTCACCCGGCTTTGCCTCGGTCGCAAAATATGTTGCCATATCTACCCGAGAGGCGGCCTTAGACGTTGCCTCCATGTGCGAAACATCAACCAAAGTCTTTATCCTCGAAGTAATGGGACGGCACGCAGGTTGGATCGCCGGAGCTTCGTGCCTTGCAAAAACCGATGCGAATTCAGCGCCACACGTCATACTGTTTCCAGAAATAGCGTTTAATGAAAAAAAATTCCTTGCTAAAGTTCAAAGCACTGTGGATCGGTGCGGCTACTGCGTCATTGTCGCCTCAGAGGGTGCACAAACCGCAGACGGACAATTTTTAAGCGATAGCGGGGTGCGTGACGCCTTTGGTCATGCGCAGCTAGGAGGGCTGGCACCGACCCTAGCCAACCTGATTAAAAGTCGGCTTGGCTTAAAATATCATTGGGCCGTCTCTGACTACCTACAACGAGCTGCCCGCCATATCGCCAGCCAAACAGATGTCGACCAAGCTTATGCTGTTGGAGAAGCTGCGGTTACTATGGCCTTGGCAGGGAAAAATGCCGTAATGCCAACCATTATCCGCGATCCCGGCGAACGCTATCGCTGGCGGATTGGAGAAACTCCCCTAACGAAAGTGGCCAACCGAGAGAAAAAGATGCCCCGAAAATTTATTAGCCGCGATGGCTTCGGCATTACCCCTGCGGGGCGAGCCTATTTTGAGCCCTTAGTCCAAGGTGAAGCGTATCCCAAGTACAAAGGTGGCATGCCCGTTTACACAACACTCAAAAACCTGCCCGTCGCAAAACGACTCGCCCAAAGCTTCGAAGTGTCGCTATAATAGACAGCAGCTGTAATTTAAAAAGCTACCCCCATTTAAAACCTTAGGTTAACTGCGCACTGCAGTTGTTATTTTGGCGCGCCCTCGAAGCAAGCCGCCACTCCTAATGATTTTTTTTACTCGGGCAGGAGGCCCCGATCAATGTATACCGACGAACCTTTCTCAGCATATCGGCGTCACCCCTGGCATGGGCTTGAGCCAATCCCAGAGGGCGTAGAGCCCGGAATTGTTCGGGCCTATATCGAGATGCTGCCCAGCGACACCGTGAAATACGAGCTCGACAAGAGCACCGGTTTTCTAGTCGTAGATCGCCCACAGCGAACGACAGCCACACCCCCAGCGCTTTACGGCTTTATCCCACGAACCTACTGTGCCGAAGAAGTCGCAGCCCGCTGCGCACATGCCGACATTGCGGATGGTGACCCTTTAGATATTTGTATTTTTTCAGAGCGCCTAATTACGCGGGCGGACATTCTGCTCAATGCCAGAGTCGTCGGGGGCATTCAAATGATTGATGAAGGGGAAGCTGACGATAAAATTATCGCGGTACTTGAGGGTGATAACATTTGGGGGGAAGTCAACGACATCAAAGATTTGCCGCCTATTAAAACCGAACGACTTCAACACTATTTTTCGACGTATAAAATGATCCCGGGCAAAAATGTCGAAATCCGTGTTGACGGAGTTTACGGTCGCGAGGAGGCGCTGGCGGTCATTGCTGCGTCACAGAAAGATTATCAGAACCACTACGGGCATTTGCTACAAAAAAGCGAGTAAACCTGCGCTGGGGCATTGGCTGCAGCCTGAACCTTGGACATAACTGCAGGCTAGGGCTAGACCCAATAGCTTCGAACGTATCGCGCCATAATGGCGTCGAATTGTGGCTCCACCTCCTCGAGGCCCTCAAGAGCCTCGAACTTGACTGAATCGCGCAAGTTGCCGAGGCGATCTGACCACACTTCAATAAGTGGCGCGCTGTCCACCAGGGATTGAAAACCTCGGGCACTGGGACGGTGACTTAAATGCCATGGTTCGGGAGCAACCCCCCCAACCTCCCCAGTGTAGGGCCGATAAAATCCCTCGGCATCATCCTTGCTGATTAACGAAGTCAACCAGTCAGTCAGGGGTTCAAAAGGCCCACCCTCAGAGTATTCACTGGGATGCAGCTGAAGCTCATAACCGGTAGGCGGCGCAGTGGGATCCCAAATATCAAAATCAGTCCCCCAATGGTGTCTGGAAGTACCCGGCAAAGCTGAGTAGCGGAGAATGGCGTGTAGCCACTGTGCACTTGAGAGGGTTTGCCTAGTTATAGCTAGTCCTGTATCCCCGTAAACCGGACGCTCGCCACGCATTTTGGCATTGAAAATAGCTAGTTGCCGTCCATAATCGCGGTATCCCGATGCCACCGACAGCTTAAAACCTGCCTGTCGAGCCCTCGCGATCAACCGCTTTAAGGCTTCTGCTGCTGCCTCATTGGCCAGCCCCACCTCCGGCAAATCGGCAAGACCTTCACGACTTAGGCCCATAGCCCGAAGAACAGAAGTTCCAGCGATGCCCTTTTTATTTGTTACCAAGATCACACCCCTCTATGACAAGCGGTTGCGTCGCTCGCAGACCTTGCGGTGAGATTTCCAAGCCCAACCCATAAACCTCAACGCCTGCCTGAACCGCTCGCGCAAGCGCCTCCGCATACTCTGGGTCTACTCCTTTTGCGGGCGCAATCCGCTCAATTCCCGAGTGAAAAGCGCAAAATATTAAAGCTCCCCGGCAATTAGACCTTACAAGGCTCGCTAACTCTTGCACATGCTTACGCGCCCTGAGGCTTACCGCATCGGGAAACTGCCCAAGCCCCCCTTCAACGCACCAAGACACCGCTTTAACCTCTACCCATATCGGGGCAGCGTCAGCCTCGAGCTTGAAATCTATGCGTGTGCCAACCCCAGACCTCACTTCTCGGAGCAACCGATCAAAACCTTTCAATTCGGGAACAATGCCCTCGTGTAAGGCTGCTTCTACCACTGGATTTGCCAAAACCGAGTGCACACAAACCAAGCTACCGTTGTCTTCAACCAACTCAAGGGTCCACGCGAGTTTGCGCTTGGGATTGTCGCTGCGTGACAGCCACACTCTCGAGCCCGGCTGCTGACACCCCCGCATCGCGCCGGTATTGGGGCAATATACGACCACAATATCGCCATTTTCTAATTGTACATCGGCCAGAAAGCGCTTGTAACGCCTCTGCAGAGTACCCTGTTGCAGTTGATTAAAGCCCCAATGCCACGTCATGTCTTTAACTCATTTTAGCCCACTTTTATATTGTGCCACGTGCAGTAATGGTAAATTCAGTGGCACGAACGCCGCTAATCTGGTAGCTTCCCGACCCCGTTGTGGGAGTGAGCTGTAGAAGCCTCCTACGCGCAGTCCTTTTTGCGGTGTTTAGACTGCCTTTATAAACAACTCGGTAATCAGGTAACTTGCCATGGCCACTAAAAAATCCAACGCCAAGACCAAAGTAGTAGCTAAAAAAGCGACTTCTAAAGCTGCTACGCCTAAAAAGCCCAGCAGCAAGAGCAAGTCAAAGAGCCCAGTGGCAAAGAAGGCTCCGGCGAAGAAGGCTCCGGCGAAGAAGGCTCCGGCAAAGAAGGCCGCCGCCAAAAAGCCCGCTGCAAAAGCTGCCGCAAAGAAAGTAGCGATTAAGACCCCAGCGAAAAAAGCCGCCGCTAAGAAAGCTCCAGCAAAAAAAGCTGCTGGTAAAAAAGTTGCCAGCGCGGCGCCAGCAAAAAAGGCTGCTGTGAAATCAGGCTCAGCGAAGGCTCCAGCAAAAAAAGCTGCTGGCAAAAAGGTCGCCGCCAGCAAGCCGGCAGCGAGCAAAGCTGCTGCCAAGAAGACACCCGCAAAAGCCGCCAAGACAAAAGCGACCGCAGTTGCCAAAAGCACTGCAGGACTAAAGCCCACCAAGAAGAAGCCCGCCAAAAAGGCGGCCAGCGCGACTAAAAATACAGCTCGGGCAGTGGGCAATGTACAAAATTTTGATGACTTCAAGCCCTATAAGCCATCCCGCGGTGAATCCTACATGAACGAGGAGCAGCTTGAGCACTTCCGCGGCCTATTACTGCATTGGCGCACAGAGCTCGTAGACGAGGTCACCCGTACTGTTTCGCATATGAAAGATGAAGCATCGAACTTTCCGGACCCTGCAGACAGAGCCACTCAGGAAGAAGAATTTAGCCTCGAGCTCAGAACCCGCGACCGGGAACGCAAATTGATTAAAAAAATCGATGGCACCCTCGAGCGCATCACGATAGACGATTACGGCTATTGTGATGCCTGCGGCATTGAGATCGGCGTTAAACGACTTGAAGCTCGCCCCACGGCCACTTTATGTATTGATTGTAAGACCCTATCTGAAATAAAAGAGCGCCAAGAACTGGGCTAGTACCAGCTGTCTTGGGCGCCATTGGGGCCTAAAAATTAACACCTCAAATGCTGTTGATAGATCAGCTGTTGTGGGACGCTTTGCACCGTCCCCAACGGGCCCTATGCACGCGGGGTCTCTATTAGCGGCCGTAGGGAGTTTCCTTCACGCACGCGCTTCGGGTGGTTATTGGCACCTGAGAATCGATGACATTGATCCTCCCAGGGCTGTTTCAGGCTCAGCAGCAGGCATTCAAACGAGTCTTAAAACTCACGGCTTGCAATTCGATAGCGACCCTCAATACCAAAGTCATCACTCCAGTCGCTACGAACAAGCTTTACTGACCCTTCATGAGCAGGGTGATCTCTTTCGCTGCGTCTGCACCCGAACAATGCTCGGCCCCAGTGGTAGCTGTCAGGGTTCATGCGCAAATGAAAACCCAACTGAAATGGTGACAGGAAGTCTGCGAATTAAGGTACCCCCCAACACCGTCATTGCATTAGATGACGCTTTTTTGGGTCGGCAAAGCTGGCACCTCGGCAAGCAACTCAGCGATTTTATTGTTAGGCGTCGGGACGGTTTGTACGCATACCAGCTTGCTGCCGCAGTAGATGATGCCAGCCCTTTTACGACACAAGTGGTGCGTGGACGAGATTTGCTTGACTCCACTCCACGACAGGTCTTTTTACAACGCAGGTTGGGCCTGTCTTCGCCAAGCTATGGGCACCTGCCCATTTTAACGGACCAATACGGCTTCAAACTTAGTAAACAGCAAGGTGCAACAGCGATAGACAATGACCAACCCACTACCAATGTAAGGGCCGCTCTTGAAATATTAGGCCAGCCCAGCCCCCCCTCAAAGCTGAGGGATTCAGCGTCTTTACTAGCTTGGAGTTTGTCCCGCTGGGACCCCTGCCGGGTACCTAGGTAACAAATAATCCCATTTTGTTACTTGGTTACTTAAAGTAATGTTACCTTCGTTACAGGTTCTAGGCTTCTTTGCGCAGCGGATTCAGATGACATGCCACTCATATTACTAGTTGATGACGAGCCCTCTCAACGACAAGCCCTGCGTCGCGTGCTTGAGGCGAGGGACTACAAAGTCGTAGAGGCCTCCGGTGTGCAGGAAGCAGAAACCCAGCATAACCTCGCTGAATTTGACCTAATCGTCACCGAGCTAAAGCTGGCGGGGGCTAGCGGCGCAGAACTTATCCGATCGGCAAGCCCCGTACCCGTCATTGTTATGACAAATTACGCCAGTCTGCGCTCAGCAGTTGATTCTATGAAAGCCGGGGCTGTCGATTATTTAGCCAAGCCTTGCTCCGATGATGATTTACTCAGCGTAGTGGCTGCGGCGCTCCCCCAGCAGGGCCGGACAGGTAGTACAAACAAGCAAGGGGTCCAGCCCACCCGTCAATTTTTTCAAGGGCAATGCCCGACATTGCGTAAACTTGATGAGCAAATACAAAAAGTCGCGCGCACCGACTCAACGGTACTCATACAAGGTGAAACTGGGACAGGCAAGGAACTGACCGCCAGACGCGTACACACCTTAAGTCGACGAAATGGCCGCCCCCTTGTGTCTCTAAACTGTGCAGCCATTCCAGAGTCCCTCATTGAATCAGAACTTTTTGGCTACGAAAAAGGTGCATTTACAGGCGCGACCAGCAATCGTATGGGACTCATTGAAGCGGCGAATGGCGGCACACTTTTTCTCGACGAAATTGGAGAGCTCCCGCAGTCTGCACAAGCCAGATTACTTCGCTTCATTCAAGAGGGTGAAATTCGACAAATTGGTGCCGTCAGTAGCAAGACAGTGGATGTCCGACTTATCTGCGCGACCCATCGGGATTTATCGGCACTCGCAAGCCGAAACGAGTTTCGAAGTGATCTCTTTTATAGAATAAACGTTTTGGGTCTAACAATTCCTCCCCTAAGGCAGCGATCAGTAGATATTGCCTCGATGGCTCAGTGGTTTGCTGAGACGCTGGCGGACAAACTTGGTATCCAGCACCGCGCTCTGAGCGCAAACGCCATAAATACGGTAGCGCAACACCCCTGGCCAGGTAATGTAAGAGAGCTCGAACACGCCGTAGAGCGAGGCTTAGTCATGGCCGAAGGAGAGTTTGTGGAGGTTTCCGATATGGGCTTGACGCCCTTAACAGTAAAGGAAAACGAAGCATCACTCTCAATCGTTGTGGATTCAACAACCGGTATTGAACCTGAGGACCCGTCAGCTACCGACGGAGAGC
Source organism: Luminiphilus sp. (assembly GCA_029253705.1). GTDB lineage: Bacteria > Pseudomonadota > Gammaproteobacteria > Pseudomonadales > Halieaceae > Luminiphilus. The sequence goes on from JAQWYY010000162.1 coordinate 30,407, forward strand.
TCTCTTTGGAAGATTACTTTATGCGCTTTGTCCTCGAACACCAGGACTCCATGAGTGAGACACAACTGGCGCAAAAACTGGGAGTTAGTCGCAAGTGCCTGTGGGAACGGCGGCAGCGTTTTGGCTTACCCCGCAGTCAGCCAAGTAAGCGCGGCCATTGTTGAGCGAGGGCGCCAAAGCCCTCCGCGAGTAACACTATAGGGTATAAAAGTAACACTTTAGGGGGAGGCAGCCGCACTAAAGCACAGCCAAAAAATACTAAGCCCTTGTTATTTCTGTGGTTTTATCTCTTGGCACGTTGTCTGCAGTTTTGTACCGCAGAGCCCAAATAATAATAAGCGGCCCAAAAGCAATAATAAAGCAAGAACGGACCTGGGTGGGGAAGAATACTTCCCCATGTTTCTTTTTGTCCGTTAGAAACCCAATCTCCCCCTCAGCGTCTCTGGATAGTACACTACCGCCCAAAGTGCTCAGAGGACATTCTGTGTCTCTAATTCCCAAGGATATGAACAAGGTCAATCGTAAACACGTGAGTCCCGCCGCCATTCGTGTGGTGGAAAAGCTCCGTGCTGCAGATTACGAGGGCTATATCGTGGGTGGTGCTGTCAGAGACCTTATCCTCGGAAGCAAGCCGAAAGATTTTGACGTCGCGACAAATGCCACACCAGAAGAAATAAAGGGGCTTTTTCGGAGTGCACGAATTATTGGCCGACGCTTTCAGATTGTGCACGTAAGAGACGGCCGCGAGATCATTGAAGTCACAACCTATCGAGGCCCTCACCTGAACGAAGGCCCGATTAAAAGTGCCAGCAAACAGTCCGACAAAGGCCTACTGCTGCGTGACAACGTTTATGGCACTTTGGCAGAAGATGCAGCTCGACGTGATCTCACGATAAACGCCATGTATTACAACCCTATCGACGGCTCTGTGCTAGACCAAATGGAGGGGCAAAAGGACATTAATGCTCGACTTGTCCGTGTTTTGGGTGACCCTCAAACGCGTTACCGCGAAGATCCAGTGCGAATGCTTAGAGTCGTCCGATTTGCCGCAAAACTGCAATTTGATATCGAGGCGGAGACCGAAGCGGCCATAGGCTTGTGCGGGCCGCTGTTGGCAGAAATACCACCTGCGCGGCTTTTCGATGAATTTTTAAAGCTGTTTATGGCTGGCCACGGTCGCCCCACGCTTTTGCTGCTTCTGCGGTATCAGCTGTTAGACAGCTTGTGCCCAGGCGCCGCTTTTCTTATCGAAAAAGAACCACGGTTCAAGACGCTGGTAACCCAAGCCACAGGCAATACCGATCAGAGGGTGAAAGACGGGCGCCATGTAACCCCCGCTTTTTTGCTCGCGGCACTGCTGTGGCCTGTCGTACAAACCCGCGCCGATAACTTGGTGAGAGCTGGAGAGGCGATTGCCCAAGCCATTCACAGCGCGGGACAGCAGGTCATTGCCGAAACCTGCCAAAAAATGGCGATTCCAAAGCGATTTTCTTTCCCGATCAGAGAGATTTGGGAGCTACAAACCCGCCTTGAGCGACGACAGCCTAAACGCGTCAAAGATCTCCTTGCAGATCGTAGATTTCGAGCCGCTTACGACTTACTTCTTCTTCGCGAGGAATCGTCAGAAGCGCTGAACAGTGCCGGAAAATTCTGGGAGCAGCAACAATTGGAATATCCAGACTTGGTCGGCACCGCACCACCACGCACAGAAGATAAGCCGCCCCGTCGCCGCAGACCTAGAAGGAAAAAAGAGGATTGAGTGAGGCATTCGTGGGGCTGGGTTCGAACATTGAAGAGCCCGCACGGCAACTTCTCCGGGCCTGTAACGCCCTGGCAGTGTTACCCGATACCCGCCTTGTTGCGGTCTCCTCAGTTTATGAGTCACTGCCAATGGGCCCTAGCGATCAACCGTCATTTCTTAATGCCTGTGCGCACATTGAAACAACGACCGATCCGACCGACCTACTGGCAGCCCTCCTTAGCATAGAAACCACAATGGGGCGGGTGCGTAAGAGACGTTGGGGAGAACGCTGTATCGACCTCGACCTGCTTTTCTACGAAAATGTGCAAATACAAAGCGAACAATTGACGCTACCTCACCCCGGGCTCTATCAAAGAGATTTTGTACTAAAGCCCCTTGCCGAGCTACTAGGCAACGAATATCTGATGCCCAATGGTGTGGATATTGGTACATTACTTCAGGGCTGCTCCACGCACGGCCTAAAGCTTAATCCAGTTCAACTTCACAACGGCGAAATTCCTGGAAATTAACTTTGAACGCCAACCCTCACAGCAGTTTTAATCCTGCGAATTTAGACTTGCGGGGACGCACCCCACCCGGATACATAGCGGTCGAGGGGCCCATTGGCGTGGGCAAAACGACCCTAGCGCGACGCCTCGCAGAGGCTTTTAATTATCAGGTATTGCTAGAGGACGCGCACGAAAATCCTTTTTTGGAGCGTTTCTACCAAAATCGTAAAGAGGCCGCCTTGGCCACGCAGCTCTTTTTCCTTTTTCAGCGCAGCCAAAAAATTGCTGACCTGCGTCAAACTGACATATTTGAGCCCGTCAGAGTGTCTGACTTTCTGATAGACAAAGATCCTTTGTTTGCGAGAATCAATTTAGACCCCGATGAGTATTCTCTCTACGAAAAAGTGTTCCAACAGCTGACAATAGATGCACCCTTACCCGACCTTGTAATCTATTTACAGGCTTCTCCAGATCGTCTCCTTGAGCGCATACTGACGAGAGGTGTTTCCAGCGAGCGCAGCATCGACCATGTGTACCTTGAGCAAATCAATGAGGTCTACAGCGAATTTTTTCTTTATTATGACGCCGCGCCTTTGCTAATCGTAAACGCCAACGAGATTGATTTGTCTCAGGGACAAGAGGATTTTTCTCAGCTTGTGGACTATCTACTCGATATTCGTAGTGGACGGCACTATTTCAATCCCACCTTCTTCGGTTAACCTTGCACCTACAGGAAACCTAGCGATGACATACAGGAAATCGGATAGCGCAAATGAGTAGCAGGATAACCATCGGTAAGCTCAATACAATGAAGGCGGAGGGCGAAAAATTCGTCATGATGACGGCTTATGACGCTACTTTCTCTCGCCTAATTAGTGATGCAGGTGCAGAGACTATTCTTGTTGGCGACTCCCTGGGAATGGTGTTGCAAGGCCACGATACAACGATCCCCGTTACCATTAACGATATGGCCTATCACACCAGCTGTGTATGTCGCGGACGTCCACAATCCCTCGTGGTGGCGGACATGCCATTTATGAGCTACGACACAACCGATAAAGCCTTGGAATCAGGCATGATGTTGATGCAGGCAGGCGCCCAGATGGTAAAGCTGGAGGGGGGTGTTTGGTTGAGCGAAACTATCCATCAGCTCGTGGAGCGCGGTATTCCAGTATGCGCCCACCTAGGTCTAACGCCTCAGTCGGTGAACGTCTTCGGTGGCTACAAGGTGCAGGGAAGGACCCCAAAAGAAGCCAAATCGATCCTAGCCGATGCCGTTGAAATTCAAGATGCAGGGGCTAGTTTGCTCGTGCTTGAGTGTATACCAGCACACCTTGCGGCAGACATCAGCTCAAAGCTTGATATTCCAGTGATAGGCATTGGCGCAGGCCCGGGTACTGACGCCCAAGTTTTAGTGTTACACGACATGCTAGGGCTCAGCGAGCATCCCCCAAAGTTTGTAGAGAACTTCATGACAGGCTCAACATCCGTGCAAGTCGCTTTACGCGCTTTCGTAGAGGCCGTAAAGAACGGGGTATACCCCAAAGAACAGCACACGTACTCCTAGCCGAGGTACACGGGTCAATGGAGATAGCCAAAGACTCCCACGAGCTGCGTCAACAGCTGCAGTCGGTACGTGGGGGAAACACAGTTGCCTTTGTGCCAACAATGGGCAACTTACACGAGGGGCACCTAAACCTAGTTCGACAAGGCTTGACCAAGGCTGAGCATGTGGTTGTGTCGATCTTCGTAAATCCACTGCAGTTCAGTCCCACCGAAGACCTCGACGCCTATCCCAGAACACTGGAGCAAGACCTTGAACTCCTCACCGCGGAGGGGGTTGCCCTCGTATTTACGCCTGACGTGGAGGATTTATATCCCGAGGGTTTAGAAGCGCACACCAAGGTTACCGTTCCTGGCCTCACCGATGTGTTGTGTGGCGGTCAGCGTGTCGGCCACTTTGATGGTGTGACCACAGTCGTTTGTAAACTGCTAAACCTGGTCGCAGCTGATATCGCCTTGTTTGGGGAGAAGGATCTACAGCAGCTGCTTGTAATAAAAAAAATGGTGGCTGACCTCGGAATACCCGTACAGATCGAAGGCGTTCCCACCCAGCGAAACGCCGACGGGCTGGCTCTCAGCTCTCGAAACAACTATCTGACCTCCGAGGCCCTACACTTAGCCCCCGCCTTATATCGCAACCTCACCGCCGTTAGTGAAGCAATTCAAGGGGGCGCCAGAGACTATGAAGGGCTTTGCAGCGGTGTCATCCAGCGCCTCAACAAACTTGGCTTTGTCAGCGAATATTGTGAAGCTAGACGCTGCTCAGATTTACTACCTGCCCAAGAGAACGATACAGATATTGCTATTTTTTGCGCGGCTTCACTCGAGGGAACTCGCCTCATCGATAATATTGTAATAGAGCATTGCTAATCGCCAGATTGAGTGAAGGTTAGTGCGACCTCGCCAAACCAAGTCGCCCCACTAACACCGGTTACTACTCTGAGTCGGTCTTCACTCGACGGTGTTACCGCAAAGTTATGAACCCACCGTACCTGCTCAGCCGACACCGGCAAGGCCTTCACCGGCCCCTGATCATTCTTAGACACCAACCCGACCAGAATAAAATCTAGAGGCACTGCAGACATCATGCGCAGTTGCCCCGAGGGCAGCAAAGCAATCGCCAACTTAAAATCTTCGTTAGACAATCCACAATCACCGCCCGGGTAGCGACACCCCGGACGCTCAATCAAGGGATACGAATCGCCGGCTTGGGCAGGCACAGCCTGCAGCTCCTCACCATCACCCAGAAACCCGGCGCCATACCAAGCGAGCACAGCGAGTATTGGTGCTACCAAAAGTGCGGCTAGAACGTGCTTATTGGTGATCATTGACATATCAAGAGTCCAAAATCAAAAAATTGAGGGTTTAGTGTTGAGCCGGCGCAGCCACTGAGCCCGCTGGTATACGTATCTCCTGCACCAACCTGCGAACACGCTCTGGAGGCTCACTTGTGAGGCGGCTCACGCTCAGGGCAACAACAAAGTTAACGGCGGCACCGATACAACCAAAGGCATTCGGCTCTATACCAAAGAACCAGTTCTTGCCGAGACTGGGGAAGAACCGCCAGTCGGCAACAAACATGACGCCCTTATGCTGGAAAACGTAGAACAAAGTGACGCCCAAACCAATCACCATGCCACTGATTGCCCCCTCCCGAGTGACTCGACTGGAAAAGATACCCATCATCAGAGCAGGAAAAATAGACGCGGCTGCAAGCCCAAAGGCTAACGCCACAGTCCCCGCCGCAAACCCTGGGGGATTTAAACCCAAATATCCCGCGCCCAGTACAGCAACAGCCATAGCCCCTCTGGAGGCATTAAGCTCCATCTTCTCCGAAATCGATGGATAGAAGGTGCTTTTAAGTAAATCGTGGGAGATCGCAGACGAAATGGCCAGGAGCAAACCTGCAGCCGTGGAAAGTGCAGCGGCTAGACCGCCAGCAGCCACCAGTGCAATGATCCAATTCGGTAGTTGCGCGATCTCGGGATTGGCCAAAACAAGTATGTCGTTATCGAGTTTCACCAGCTCATTGATTTTTGGATCGGCTACATATTGCAGCCGCCCATCGCCGTTTTTATCCTGTATAGCCAGCAGCCCCGTCTGCTCCCAGTTTTTAAACCACTGCGGACGTTCCTCAATCAACATATGTTGCCCCTGACTGGGCTCGATAGTCTGCATAATATTAAGCCTAGCCATCGCCGCGACTGCCGGAGCCGTTGTGTAAAGAATCGCAATAAAGACCAGCGCATAGCCCGCTGACTTACGTGCGTCTCGCACCTTGGGAACCGTAAAAAAGCGAATAATGACGTGAGGTAGACCGGCCGTTCCAATCATTAAAGACGCTGTGTAGGCAAACATATTGAGTGTGCTAAGTCGTACTGACGTCGTGTACTCCTTGAAGCCTGTCTCCATCAACACCCTATCGAGTTTGTCGAGTAAAAAAGTATCACTGCCGACAAGGGTGCTCCCCAAGCCCAACTGGGGAATAGGGTTGCCTGTTAGCTGAAAGCTGATAAAAATTGCCGGGACTGTGTAGGCAAGAATGAGCACAACATACTGGGCAATTTGCGTGTAGGTGATGCCCTTCATGCCGCCCAGCACAGCATAGAAAAACACAATTATCATTCCTATGTATAACCCTGTCTCGTAATCTGTCTCCAAAAATCGAGAGAAGGCCACGCCAATGCCCTTCATTTGTCCAATGACATACGTCACGGAGCATAAAATCAAACAAATGACGGCTACCACGCGAGCCGTGTCAGAGTAATAGCGATCACCGATGAATTCGGGAACTGTGAACTTGCCATACTTGCGGAGATAAGGTGCCAGAAGCATGGCCAGAATAACGTATCCCCCGGTCCACCCCATTAGAAAAACCGAGCCACCATAGCCGTTGTAGGATATGCCAATCAATCCCGCCATAGAAATAAAAGACGCCGCCGACATCCAGTCAGCAGCTGTCGCCATACCGTTTGCTACGGGGTGTACGCCTCCACCTGCCACATAAAATTCCTGGGTCGAACCCGCCCGGGCGGCAATAGCAATGACGATGTAAACCGCAAAACTCAGACCTACCACGATGTAGGTAATGGTGGCCAATTCCATCAGTCTTCCTCCACCCCAAACTCACGGTCCAACCGGGCCATTGCCACTACGTAATAAAAAATCAAACCAATAAAAACAAAAATAGACCCTTGTTGTGCGAACCAAAACCCCAATTTGTAGCCACCTATCTGGATAAGATTGAGCGTGTCGACCCACAAGATCCCGCATCCAAAACTGACTACAAACCAAATGATCATTAAGCGAATCATCAAACTCCGATTACGTTTCCAGTATTGCTTAGCCTGCGCTTCCGACAACTGACTCATAATTAGCATCCCTAAACATCTTGTTGCATGTACCACTTCAATTTATAACGGCCAGAAAAGATCAATTGGTTAAGACTACCTGAATCTCGATTCTCAAGTCGCTTAGTCGCGAAAATATACCCACAGCGCAAAAATATTATGTCGCACAGCCGTATCAAAATTAGAATGTCCTGAGACTCAATGTTTGGGGTAACAGCATTGCGGTGGCCGCCTGTAACACCTCTAACAGCTGCCTCTCCAACATAAACAGTTACGCCTCTAGACACCCTCCCCCGCCCATACCAATATTCTGAATGCCTGCGGTACTAACGAGCTAAACGGCATTATTTTTAGAGCTTCAAAATCAGCATTACAGGGCTATTTTGTACGTCCAGCCGATTCATTTTCACTCCAGTGCTAAAACAGCGTGGCAGCGGCCTAGTGCCTTAGTGGTGATCTGGGCACAGCCTATCAATTTCAGGACACGCCCTTCTGCTTCAGCATTGACCCTACTAAGAGTAAACTTAGAAATGTAGTTCGTAGCCATCCACTACAAGAGCGATAAAGAATGTCTGAGCATCCCCTTTACCCGGTACCTGCTAGTTTTTCCAAGGCACATATCAGCCCCGAAATATATGAACAATGGTATCGGGAGTCCCTTGAAGACCCCTCTCGCTTTTGGGCAGACCGTGCTCGGGAGTTTCTAGTATGGGATACACCATGGAATCAAGTTGTCGATTCTGATTTGGCTACCGGAAAGGCCAATTGGTTTGTCGGTGGCAAACTTAATGTTTCGGTGAACTGCATTGATAGGCATTTACCAGAGCGCGCCGAGCAGACGGCCTTTATATGGGAAGGCGATGATCCTGCAAAGAGCCAGCACATCAACTATCAAGAATTAAAAGACGCCGTTTGCCGTCTCGCCAATGTGCTCAAGGCACAAGGTATTGGACGAGGCGACCGCGTTTGTATTTACATGCCTATGATACCCGAGGCAACCTATGCCATGCTGGCATGCGCACGCATTGGGGCGGTTCACTCAGTGGTGTTTGGCGGTTTTTCTCCTGAAGCTCTGCTAAATCGAATCAACGATTCCGACTGCGCCATGGTGATAACTGCAGACGAGGGCGTTCGTGGGGGGCGGAAAATACCACTCAAAGCTAATGTCGATGCTGCATTGGAAAGTTGCAGCGGTGTGAGTTCCGTCATTGTGGTCGCGCATACCGGCGCTAATGTCAACTGGCAAGGTGACCGTGATGTCGATTACGCCTCTGCTTGCCAGGCTGCTGACGTTGAATGCGCGCCCGAAGCAATGGGTGCAGAGGATCCACTCTTTATTTTGTATACCTCAGGTTCTACGGGAAAACCCAAAGGAGTACTTCACACAACGGGGGGCTATCTGCTTCAAGCAGCCATGACCTTTCGCTACGTTTTTGACTATCAGCCAGGAGATATATGGTGGTGCACCGCAGATGTAGGCTGGGTGACGGGCCACACGTATATTGTCTATGGCCCCCTCACCAACGGCGCCACGTCGGTCATTTTCGAAGGCATTCCCACATATCCTGATGCCGGCCGATTTTGGCAGGTGGTAGAAAAACATTCGGTGAATTTATTTTTTACTGCCCCAACTGCCATTCGTGCGCTAATGGGAATGGGGGATGACTGGGTGACCCAGCACTCCAGAAAAACATTACGTGTTCTTGGCTCTGTAGGTGAGCCCATCAATCCCGAAGCTTGGGAGTGGTATCACAAAACCGTAGGTGATGGTCGTTGCCCGATTGTCGACACCTGGTGGCAAACCGAAACCGGGGGCATCATGATCACGCCTCTACCGGGGGCCCACGCCCTCAAGCCCGGCTTTGCCAGCTTTCCATTTTTTGGCGTTGAGCCAGTGCTACTCGATGAAAATGGCCAAGAGCTTGCGGGCGAGGCTGCGGGTTATCTGGCGATAAAACGTTCCTGGCCAGGACAAATACGCTCGGTCTACAACGACCATCAACGTATGCTTGATACCTATTTCAGCACCTATAAGGGCTATTATTTTACCGGCGACGGCGCACTAAGAGACGCAGAGGGCTATTACCGAATCACGGGACGAGTTGATGACGTCCTCAATGTGTCTGGCCACCGTATGGGGACAGCAGAGGTGGAAGCCGCACTGGGAGAACATCCTGACATTGCGGAATCTGCAGTTGTTGGATTTCCCCACGACATCAAGGGGCAAGGTATTTATGCCTATGTCACTCCAAAAACGGGCGTAACAGCCAGCGATAATTTAAAGGCGGAGTTAATCCAACTTTGCGTCAAAGAAATAGGACCAATTGCCAAACCCGATATCATCCAATGGGCACCGGGACTGCCAAAAACCCGCTCAGGAAAAATTATGCGGCGGATTCTAAGAAAAATCGCAGAGCGCGATTTTGATAACCTCGGCGATATTTCAACACTAGCCGACCCTTCGGTGGTAAAAAATCTAGTCACCCATAGAAACGCCGGCTCTGAGTCCAGTTGAAGAAGGTTGCAAGATAGGCCCTAGAGAGAAATAACAGGGTAAAAAAAACCGCGACATGTCGCGGTTCTCATCGGTGCTACAACATTTACTCCCCTGAAAGATCCTCGGGCTCTGCTTCCACCGCCGGCTCTGCAGCGTCAGTGCCCTCGTCAGCAGCAACTTCCTTTATAGAGAGCTTAATGCGACCACGTTGATCAACGTCGAGTACTTTAACTCGAACTGTCTCACCTTCCTTGAGGTAGTCTGTAACATTCTCAACACGCTCTTCAGCGATTTGTGAAATGTGCACCAAACCGTCCTTACCAGGCAAGATGGTGACAAACGCACCGAAATCGACAATGCGCGCAATCGTACCTTCGTAGATTGCACCCACCTCGGCTTCAGCAGTGATCGCCATAATCGCGTTTACTGCGTGATCACGAGACTCTTTAGTGACACCAAAGACTTTCACTGTACCGTCATCTTCAATATCTACGGTCGCGCCAGACTCTTCAGTGATTGAACGTATCGTTGCCCCACCCTTACCAATAATGTCTCGTATCTTATCTGAATCAATTTTCAACTGCACCATGCTGGGCGCATTTTCTGACACGATCTCACGAGGTGCGGCCAGGACTGAGTTCATCTGCCCCAAGATATGCAAGCGAGCCTGCATAGCCTGCTCGAGAGCAACCTCCATGATTTGCTCGTTGATACCTTCGATCTTGATATCCATCTGGAGTGCGGTAATACCCCCCGAGGTGCCGGCTACCTTGAAGTCCATATCACCAAGGTGGTCTTCATCACCAAGAATATCCGTAAGGACCGCAAAATTGTTGCCTTCTTTAACCAAACCCATGGCGATACCCGCTACCGGAGCCTTTACAGGCACGCCCGCTGCCATCATGGCCAATGAGCCCACACAAACAGATGCCATAGAGCTAGAACCATTGGACTCGGTAATTTCCGACACAACGCGAACTGTGTAAGGAAATTCCTCTTCCGTGGGCAATGTTGCAGCAAGACCCCGTCGAGCCAGGCGACCATGACCAATTTCACGTCGACTAGTGAAGCCAATACGACCGGCCTCGCCTACAGAATAAGGAGGGAAATTGTAATGCAGCATGAAGGGATCGCGGCGCTCACCTTCCAGTGCGTCGATAATTTGAGCATCACGACTCGAGCCCAGTGTTACAGCACCAATGGCCTGAGTTTCACCACGGGTAAATAAAGCCGACCCGTGCGCCTTATCTAGCACATCGACCTCGCAGACGATGGGCCTAACTGTGCGGCCGTCGCGGCCGTCAATACGTGGTTCACCACTGATGATGCGTTGGCGAACAATGCTCTTTTCAAGGGCTTTAAATTGATCTTTGACCTCATCTTTGGTCGGTCCGCCTTCCACAACGAGTGCCGAAATTGTAGCGTCTCTAACCTCGCCCACACGCTGATAACGCTCGGTTTTCTCTGTGATTCGGTAGGCTTCGCCTAAACCAGACTTAGCTTCACCTTCAACAGCCGCCTTCAAGGCCTCGTCTACTGGTGCTGCAGACCACTCCCAGCGTGGCTTGCCTGCCTCTTCAACCAATTCACTGATTGCCTTAATCACTGTTTGCATTTCTTGGTGGGCAAATAACACCGCACCGAGCATTTGATCTTCGCTCAGCTCCTGAGCCTCGGACTCAACCATTAAAACAGCTTCCGAGGTGCCAGCAACAACCATATCGAGCTGACTACTCTTTAGTGCGCTGTAGCTTGGGTTGAGCAAGTAACCCTTCGCCTCGGTAAAGCCAACCCGAGCACCGCCAATAGGTCCATTGAAGGGGCAGCCGGAGATCGCCAACGCCGCTGATGTACCGATCATCGCAGGTATATCGGGGTCAGTTTCGCTATCAGCAGACATCACGGTACAAACCACCTGCACTTCATTCATAAACCCATTGGGGAACAGCGGGCGAACAGGCCGATCAATCAAACGTGAAGTGAGCGTTTCTTTCTCACTAGGACGCGCCTCGCGCTTGAAAAAGCCCCCCGGTATCTTTCCTACTGCGTACCTTTTCTCGATGTAATGTACCGACAGCGGGAAAAAATCTTGTCCCGCACGCATTTCTCGCGCCGCGACAACAGTGCACAAAACACTGGTATTTCCCATGGTAACCATAACGGCACCGCTTGCCTGCCGCGCAATACGACCTGTCTCCAGAGTGATCTCATGGTCACCGTACTGGAATGTTTTTTTGACTACATTCACTAATTTTCTCCAATAAATAAAAAGGCCGGCGTTCGCCGGCCAAAGAAATAGTCTTTACCGACGAAGACCGAGACGCTTAATTAAATTTGCATAGCGCGCCGTGTCTTTGCTTTTCAGGTAATCCAGCAGTTTCCTACGCTGGTTGACCATACGAATAAGGCCACGCCGAGAATGGTGATCTTGTGCGTGCTCTTTGAAGTGAGATTGCAACTGTTCAATGTTTGCTGTGAGCAGTGCTACTTGCACTTCTGGGGAACCCGTATCGCCTTCTGACTGCTTGTAGTCGGTGACAATTTGGGCCTTGGTGGCTGCATCTAGAGCCATGGTTATTTTCTCCAACCTGCTTGTAAGATCAGGCTCTGTCCGTGCAGGTTTACAGACAGGTCCGTTATGAAATCGGGTCTTGCGTTGAGACTCTTGAATGGATACTAGGAATCGTTCACAAGTCGGCGCGGTGCAACACGCCCGTCATCGAGTACCTCACCGATGCCAAGAAAGCGTTGATCCGCTGTATAAAGCCGGAGTGTACCATTTGTAGGGGCATTTGGCACCAGTACGGGCTGACCTCTTTGTAGGTAAAAAGCAGAGGACTCAACCAAGCTCACCGCCGGCAGTGCCTGCAGTGAGCCGTCCATAGGGCACAGACAGTCATCCAGCCCCTCTATTCCAGTTGCAGCGATTTCTTCCAGGCGCTTTAGGGAGATTGACTCCTGCAAAACATAAGGACCTGCCAACGTACGCCGCAAAGCACTGACGTGGGCTGGTAATCCCATTTTTTCACCCAGAGCTTCGGCCAAACTGCGTATATAGGTTCCTTTGGAGCAGTGAACGGCCACATCAACCTCAGCAGCCGCACCGGGGCGAAATGCCAGACACTCAAACGCCTTAATACTAACGCGACGAGAGGGCCGCTCGACCTCTACGCCCTGCCTAGCCAGCTTGTAAAGCGGCTGACCATTGCGCTTTAAAGCCGAGTACATGGGTGGCACTTGCTCGATATCGCCCGTCAGTGCAGATATGGCACTTTTCACAGCACCTTCGTCGAGGATGGAGGCATCGGCTCTTGCCGTAATTTGCCCCTCAACATCCAGAGTGTCGGTCCCAACACCCAGTACAAAGGTACTGGTATAAGCCTTATCGGCATCCAATACGAATTGCGAGAATTTTGTAGCCTCACCAAAGCAAAGGGGTAAGACACCGGTTGCCAAAGGATCCAAACTGCCGGTATGCCCTGCTTTAGCGGCGTCAAACAAACGCTTACAAATTTGCAGTGCGGCGTTGGACGTCAGGCCCATTGGCTTATCGAGGACTAAAACACCGTTGACAGCTCGGCCCCGCCGCCGCCTTGCCATACTTATTCATCCTCTGCGCTGTCTGGCTCACCACCCAGCTCGCCATCTGCAGCACGCACATCGCGAATGAGCGCCTCCATATCGCGCCCACGCCCAACACTTTCGTCGAAGCAAAAACGCAATTTGGGCACCGTACGCAGCGTTGCGGTTCTTGCTATTTCTGATCGCAAAAAACCACTGGCTCGATCTAAGGTGGAGGTTGTCATCGCCGCGGCCTCGGCGTCATCTACCCCCATTTGCGTGAAAAACACTTTCGCATGGGATAAATCACGACTGACGTCAACGCCAGTCACGCTCACCATTTTTAAGCGCGGGTCACTGAGGGTGAATTGCAGCAGTCGAGCCAACTCCTGCTGCAAAAAGTCCCCAATACGCTGTGTCCGACTGTAATCTTTAGGCACGGGCGATCAGAGCGTTCGTGCAATCTCGTTGACGTCAAAGACTTCAATGAGGTCACCTACTTTGACATCGGTATAGTTTTTCACCCCGATACCACACTCAACACCATTGCGGACTTCGGCAGCATCGTCCTTAAAACGTCTGAGTGATTCAAGCTCACCCTCATAGATGACGATGTTGTCTCGAAGTACTCGAATAGGCTTAGCGCGATAAACCGTTCCTTCGGTCACCATGCATCCAGCGATCTGACCAAACTTTGGCGATCGGAATACGTCTCGAACCTCAGCAATGCCAATAATTTCTTCACGAAGCTCTGGCGACAACATGCCACTGAGCGCTGATCGGACATCATCAATTAAGTCATAGATGACTTTGTAGTAGCGCACCTCCACGCCTTCTTGCTCTGCAAGTCGACGAGCGCCTGCGTCAGCCCGCACGTTGAAACCAAACATGATCGCTTCAGAGGTTAACGCAAGACTGACGTCAGACTCGGTCAATCCACCGACGCCGCTGGCGACCACATTAACCTTAACCTCATCATTGCCAAGATCGGCCAGAGCACCCTGCAGAGCCTCGAGAGAACCACGCACATCAGTCTTAATAACAAGGTTCAAGACTTTACGTTCGCCCGCAGTCATGGACTCAAACATATTATCGAGCTTGGCAGCTTGCTGACGTGCCAGACGGTTAGTACGGAGCTTTTCAGAACGACTTTCAGCAATCTCTCGAGCTCGCTTTTCACTCTCGACAACGACAAAGGAGTCTCCGGCATCTGGTGTCCCGTCGAGGCCCAAAATTTCTACCGGTATACTGGGCCCAGCGTCGTCAATTGGTTGTGACGACTCATCCAACATAGCCCGGACACGACCATATTGCAGTCCGGCCAACACGATATCGCCTTGACGAAGCGTGCCTTGCTGGACCAATAGCGACGCCACTGAGCCGCGGCCCTTATCGAGGCGAGACTCAATAACAATACCTTGTCCCGACGTATCTCTGGGCGCCTGCAACTCTAATAGCTCTGACTGCAGCAACAGCGCATCTAACAGTGCATCAATACCCTGGCCGGTTTGCGCCGATACTTCAATAAATTGGGTGTCGCCGCCCCAGTCTTCAGGAATAACGTCCTTCGCAGCCAGTTCATTCTTCACCCGATCAGGATCAGCAGCTTCTTTGTCTATTTTGTTGACCGCCACAACCAAGGGCACTTCAGCCGCACGAGCATGCTGGATTGCTTCCTCGGTTTGCGGCATGACGCCGTCGTCTGCTGCGACAACCAAAATCACGATGTCAGTTGAACGCGCGCCACGTGCACGCATAGAGGTAAACGCGGCGTGCCCTGGGGTATCAAGGAACGTAATCATTCCCTGCTCTGTTTCAACGTGGTAGGCGCCAATGTGTTGGGTTATGCCGCCTGCCTCTCCACTGGCAACTTTCGTTTTACGAATGTGGTCCAACAGAGAGGTCTTGCCATGGTCAACGTGCCCCATGACCGTAACAACGGGCGCACGTGGCGTAAGCGTGCCCTCTTGGCTAGCCATGGTTTCCTCGAGTTTATCCTCAAGCTCATCTTCGCTAACCAACCTAACTCTGTGTCCCAACTCCTCAATAACGAGGGACGCCGTGTCCTGATCTATCATCTGGTTAATCGTGGCCATAACACCCAAACGCATCAATTCTTTGATGACCACGCCAGCCTTCACAGCCATTTGTTGAGAGAGCTCTCCCACCGAAATGTTGTCGGGGACATTAACGTCGTAAATAATTTTTTCTGTGGGCTGAGCAAACCCGTGTTTAGTGTGTTCTTCGTGGCCTTTTTTACGTCGTCCACCGCGGCGACGCCCTGCACCGCCCTCAGCAGCTTCAATGTCACTCATTGACAGGTTGTGTCCGCGCTGTTTACCCCTGGCGCCCGCAATGGAAGTTCTAGCAAGACGGCCTCGACCGGTTTTCTTACGATCGGTATCGTCGCGAGTCGTTCGCGTTACCGGTGCATCGTGCATACGCTTAGGTTTTCGATCTGTATCGGCTTCACTTGGCGCAGCTGACTGCTTGGCTGCCTCTGCCTGTCGTAGCTTAGTTTCCTCGACCTTGCGCTGCTCATCCCTCTTGCGCTCTTCAGCAGCATTCTCCAAGGCCTGTTTACGCTGCTCCTCCTCTGCCTTACGGCGAGCGGTCGCGCGCTGGCGTAACACTTCAGGATCGAGGTTTGTTGGATCTTCATCAATAGCTTCGATTGCGCCTGCTGTATCAACAGCCGCCTCAATTTCTGGCTCGACCTCAGCCGCTTCGTTTGAAACCTCCTCCGCAC
Source organism: Luminiphilus sp. (assembly GCA_029253705.1). GTDB lineage: Bacteria > Pseudomonadota > Gammaproteobacteria > Pseudomonadales > Halieaceae > Luminiphilus. The sequence goes on from JAQWYY010000162.1 coordinate 46,377, forward strand.
TACCGGCAGCTGCGACATCCGCAGCAGCATCTACCGCCTGCACGGTCTCAGCTTCAGTGCTAACAGTGTCGTTTCCGCTGTCACCGGCTACCGCTGAACCATCAGCAACTTCTTCAATGGCCTCGCTCGGCTCTTCCTGTTCGTCGCGCTTGACGTAAGTCCGCTTCTTACGCACCTCAACGTTCACAGTGCGTTTACCACCACCGCCCGTTCGCAGCGTGCTGAGCTGCTTGCGCTTGAGCGTGATTTTACGGGGCGCGGCTTCTCCCTCCCCATGACTGCGCTTTAAGGCGGCCAAAAGAGTTTGTTTATCCTCCTCTGAAACCTCCTCGTCTGCAGCTGAGTGCGATAAACCTGCCTCTTTCATTTGAGACAGCAATCTCTCGACGGAGGCACCCACCGTTTCGGCTAACTGTTCTACTGTCTGTGCCATGTGTTACTCCTGATCCGTAAGACTTGGTTGATATGGATTTAACCCGATAAAACTCAGGCCTCTTCCTCCGCAAACCAAGGTGCTCGAGCGGTCATAATCAACTCTCCCGCTCGCTCTTCGGTCATATCTTCTATGTCCATCAAATCGTCAACGCCTTGTTCGGCAAGATCTTCCATCGTTACGATACCCCGGCTCGCGAACACAAATGCCAAGTGCCGCTCCATGCCGTCCATAGTAAGAAGGTCTTCCGCAGGCTCCACATCCAACTTTTCTTCTGTCGCGATCGCCATTGTCAGTAATGCATCTTTAGCACGGGCACGAAGCTCTTCTGATATCGCCTCATCAAAACCTTCTATCCCCATCATCTCCTCAAGAGGCACGTAGGCCACCTCATCAAGGGTAGTAAATCCCTCTTCGACCAGCACCACCGCGACATCTTCATCAACATCGAGGGCGTTCATGAAGGTTTCTATGATTTCTCCAGCTTCCGCTTCCTGACGCTCGACAGCCTCATCAGTACTCATCACGTTAATAGTCCAGCCGGTGAGATCTGAAGCGAGGCGCACATTTTGCCCCCCACGCCCAATAGCCTGAGCCAAGTTGTCTTCAGCGACAGCAACCTCCATCGTGTTGCTATCTTCATCAACAACAATCGATTCCACTTCCGCTGGAGACATCGCATTGATAACTAGCTGCGCGGGGTTATCGTCCCAGAGAATAATATCAACACGCTCGTTATCGAGTTCATTGGAGACGGCTTGCACGCGGGAACCTCGCATACCTACGCAGGCCCCAACTGGATCGATGCGCTGATCCCCGGTTTTCACCGCAATTTTCGCCCTAGATCCGGGATCACGCGCCGCCGCACGGATCTGAATAACGCCTTCTGAGATCTCGGGCACTTCGATTTTAAACAGTTCAGTGAGCATCTCCCGACAGGCCCTTGACATAACTAGCTGCGGACCGCGGGACTCGGTATTAATCTCGCTCAAAATAGCGCGAACCCGATCGTTAATACGGAAGGTCTCCCTACCTACCAACTCTCCGCGCGGTAATAGGCCTTCAGCATTGTTGCCCAAATCAACGATCACGTTATCGCGGGTGACTTTTTTCACAATCCCCGCCAAAAGCTCACCAATACGATCGCGATATAGATCGACGATTTGCGCGCGTTCGGCATCACGAACTCGCTGCACGATAACCTGCTTGGCCGTCTGTGCTGCGATGCGACCAAAATCTGCATTTTCAATAATTTCTTCATGTACATCGCCGACTTGCAGATTCGCATCAGCTTCTGCGGCTTCCTCAGTGGTGAACTGCGTCCCCAACAGAGCCAGCTCAGTGTCAGGTACCACCAACCAACGCCTGCGGGTTTCATATTCACCGCTCTCGCGGTCGATCACCACTTCAATATCGGACTCCTCGTCGAAACGCTTTTTCGCCGCCGTCGCAAGTGCCAATTCGATAGCCTCGAAAATAATATCTTCCGAAACACCTTTCTCTGCGGAGACCGCCTCCGCTACCATCAATATTTCTTTACTCATCGTATTCCTCACAGCGACCCGTTAACCTGGGCGACCTTGTTTCTCTCTTGAATTACTGCCCGGATTTTTCCGGCGACTTTGCTTTCTTTCCACCCGTATCCAACCTAGGTTGTACACGAGCTCGATCAATTTGTTTAAGCGGAAGAAGATAATCGTGATCTTCTACACGAACTACTACGTCCTCCCCCTCAATGCCCATCAACCAACCCCGAAAGCGGCGCCTGCCCTCAAATGGAAATCGCAGCTTCACCTCAATCGGTTCACTAATATAAAGCTCATACTGCTCGACTTTAAACAAAAGTCGATCGATCCCAGGAGAGGACACCTCTAGAGTGTAATCGCCTGATATTGGGTCTTCGACATCAAGCACTCCGCCTACATGTCGACTAACCTTGGCGCAATCATCAACGCTGACACCTGTTTCCGCCTCAATAAAAAGTCGCAGCGTCGGGCGCCGATTGGGCGACAAAAGCTCTAACCCCCACAGCTCGAACCCTAAAGATTCCACCGTTGGCGTCAGTAAATCCGACAATCGCGATTCCTTTCCTGACATACACATTGCATCTCAAGTGCGTTTTCAGCGGGTACAAAAAAGCCCCAAACAGGGGCTTAAACGTGACGACAGCCTGAGCAATGGCTGCCATCGATTTGGTAGCGGGGGCCGGATTTGAACCGACGACCTTCGGGTTATGAGCCCGACGAGCTACCAGGCTGCTCCACCCCGCATCAAAACCTGTTGTG
>JAQWYY010000178.1 GCA_029253705.1 Luminiphilus sp.
CTGATTAACTCTAACATTTGCTCCGCATAGGGTTGCCAATCCGTTGCCATATGCAAAACACCTCCCAGCCGCAATTTTTGACGAATTAATTGCAAGAATTTTGGCTGAATAATACGTCGTTTATTATGCTTCTTTTTATGCCAGGGATCTGGAAAATATATCTGCACCCTATCCAAACTATCATTTGCAAAGCATTCATTTAGAACATCAGTTGCATCGGCAAGATAAACTTTTAAGTTAGTTAACTGTTTTTCTTCAGCAGCATTGATAAGGCTACCTACACCCGGAGGATGAACCTCTATTCCAATAAAGTCGGTTTCGGGCTGTGCTTCCGCCATTTCAAGCAACGAGCCGCCCATGCCAAAGCCTATTTCAACAACCTTGGGGTTATCACGACCAAATAGTGCATTAATATCTACCATGCCATCGGCTAATTGTAGGCCATAGGAATCCCAGCCCGACTCAAACGCACTACGCTGAGCCCTGGTCATGCGACCCGCCCTTACAACAAAGCTGCGAATAGTTTTATCGCGATATTCTGGTTTAATTTCCATCTAATTTTCTCTAATTGCGGCAAACAGTAACATTATCCAACCGATCATAAATGATAAGCCGCCCAGCGGGGTAAGCATGGCTAACTTTGAAATATTCGTCGCTATAAGCAAGTACAGAGATCCGCAAAAAAGAATAATCCCTAGCAAGAAAAAGACTGCAGCATATTTTTTCCAACGCATCGCTAGCAGCTTATCATCGATACAAATAAGGCCTAATAATGCCAGTGTATGATATATTTGATAGTCCACCGCAGTATTGAAGGTCTCAATTCTCTGAGCGGTTAGAACGCCTTCCAGTATATGGGCAGTAAAAGCACCGAGCACAACGGATAACAACCCGTTAACTGCTATAACTTTTATCCAAAATAATTTATTCATAGGTATAAAAAAACCGCACAGTGACAACTTCTAGGTGCGGTTTTATAAATCTCTCGGTTAATTAGGCTTCCATAGCAACGCGTACTTTTGTCATAGCATTTTTTTCAAGCTGACGAATTCTTTCGGCAGAAACACCGTACTCATCAGCTAGCTGATGAAGAGTGGCCTTATTATCATCGAGCCAACGCCGTTGAAGAATGTCCTGACTGCGCTGATCTAGTGCCTGAACAGCCAATCCAAGACGCGAGTTGCTATCACTTTCAAAATCCTGCTGTTCAACCTGCTCTGCAGGGTCTGCGCTTTTATCCTCAAGATATAGCGCCGGAGCATAGGCGGTCTTGTTATCATCATCGTCATCATCGGGCGCATCAAAACAAGCGTCATGGGCTGAAAGGCGCATTTCCATTTCCATAACATCTTTGACTTCAACCCCTAAATCATCGGCAACTGCTTGCGCTTCGTCAGCAGACAGCCATTGCAACTGCTTTTTGGCACTGCGAAGGTTAAAGAATAATTTGCGTTGAGATTTGGTAGTAGCAACTTTAACAATTCGCCAGTTGCGGAGAATAAATTCATGAATCTCGGCTTTAATCCAGTGCACAGCAAAAGAAACCAAACGCACACCTTTGTTGGGGTCAAAACGTTTTACCGCCTTCATAAGACCCACATTTCCCTCTTGTATGAGGTCGGCCTCGGCAAGCCCATAGCCAGAATAGCTCCGCGCAATATGTACCACAAAACGTAAGTGAGCGAGCACTAACTCTCGCGCAGAGTCAACGCACTCGCTGTAGTATAGCTTTTCGGCTAAGGCCTGTTCACGCTCAGCAGACAAAATTGGAATACCGCTAACAGCCTGAACATAGGCGGGCAAATTTGCCCCTGGGGTCATAGACATGACTGCCCCGTGACCCATTGCTACTGTTTTTCCTGATTCGGACATTTTGTCATCCTCCTCCCTTCGATTCCCTATTTTAGCACTCTACATTAGAGAGTGCTAATCCTGGAAAAGTTCACGATTAACCGAGGGTAAAGGCTATCTGGGCTCTAACTCTCTGAGCTGACTCGTTGCCGCATGCCAAGCACTGAATAACCCTAGCGCGCCTCCTAGGAACATCATATTCATCACACCCATGATCCCCAATCCCGTAAAGCGCCGATCGCTGTCATAGAGCTGGAGCAACTGGTTAACTGGCTCAGAAAGATACATGAAGAAGATACCCACCATAATCGCGCCCAGCAGGCCGCCACCAAACCCAGACCACAATCCGGTGTAAAGAAAAGGGCGGCGCGCATAAGCATCATTAGCTCCAATCAATTTAATCACCGCGATTTCATCCCGACGAGCATCTATAGCCAGACGAATCGTATTGGCCAAAATAAGCACCGCGCCCATCATCATGAGCAAACCAATACCCATTGCAAGCCTTTTGCCCGACTGCAGTACCCCAGCCAGTCGAGCCTGCCAAAGCGTGTCAAAGATCACCTGATCAACGCCTCTAACGGCCTCTAACGCCAGGGCCAACTGAGAATGACCCTCTGACCCAACGCTATTCATAGGATTGACTAGCAACGTATGCGGTAGTGGGTTTCCGGGAATCGAATCCAGCAATCCGACCAACCCGGTATCGGCGGCGAATCTCGCCAGTGCCTGATCTTGTGTGACTAACGTGACGTCTTGCACATCAACGCGGCTCTCTACACGCTTCAAAATGTCTTGAGCGTCGTTGAGAGAGGTGCCCACCTCGAGCAAAACAGAAAAACGCGCCGGCGAACGCATGTCACTAGTCACAGCCTCAATGTTCTGTAGGATCACCAAGAGGGAGGCAGGTAGCGCCAATGCGATCCCCACCACTAACCAGGTCAGGCCTGTAGCCACCGGTAGCCGAAAAGCTCTTCGCAGGCTCCCAGACGCCGCCTCCCGATGGTGATGTATCCATGACACCACGGTAGGCCTTGGGGCTGTGCCTAATCCCGCCGCAGGCTTTTTCACAATCCAGCTCCCGCCACAAGCCTGCCGTCTTTCAACGTGACGATCCGATGACGCAGCCTAGAAATCAACGCGAGATCGTGGCTGGCAACAATCACGGTCACCCCGACACGATTAAAGGCCTCGAATAATCCCATAATTTCTGCCGAAAGCTGCGGATCGAGATTACCAGTGGGTTCATCGGCAATTAAAAATCGAGGCCTTGCAACAACTGCCCGTGCAATCCCAACCCGCTGCTGCTCACCACCAGATAAAACGGCTGGATTGGCTTTCTCTCGACCCAAAAGCCCAACCTTATCAAGAGCAGCCCGAGTTCTGCGCTGAATGTCACGAGGGCGAAAGCCCGCTATTTCCAGAGGTAAGGCCACATTTTCAAGAACCGACCGGTCAAACAGCAGTTGATGATCCTGAAAAACAATACCGAACTCCCCCCGGTATCGACCAATATTTCGCCCTTTGATCCGCGCAGTATCCCGCCCATCAACGCGCAAGGTGCCCATAGATGATCGCTCTAACAACATAAGTAGGCGCAAAAAAGTCGTCTTACCCGCCCCCGAATGCCCCGTAAGAAACACCATTTCACCTGTGCCGATTGTGAGGGAAACATCGCGAAGCGCGTCATGATCCGCGTAACGCTTACTCACTCGGTTAAATTCAATCACGGGCTACGATGACTCACTTTCAAATAAAGCATCTACAAAGGCATTGGCGTCAAAAGGTTGAAGGTCTGTCATACCCTCCCCAATACCTACAAATCGAATCGGTCGCGCCAGCTTCTGCGCGATCGCAAAAATCACACCCCCACGGGCGGTACCGTCTAGCTTACTGAGTGCGATACCGCTGACCCCAACAGCTTTATCAAATTCTTCGGCCTGAGACACGGCGTTTTGCCCAGTGCCCGCGTCGAGCACCAGCAACGTCTCGTGGGGTGCCTGAGGGTCGACCTTTTGCATAACCCTGACAACTTTTTCTAGTTCGTCCATCAAATGGCTTTTGTTCTGTAGCCTTCCAGCAGTATCAGCTAATAAAATATCGACTCCCCGAGCATTCGCAGCCTGCAAAGCATCAAATAAAACAGACGCACTGTCAGCACCCGTGTGCTGGGCGATAACGGGCACTTCGTTACGTGCGCCCCAGGCTTGAAGCTGTTCAACCGCAGCGGCTCGAAATGTGTCACCAGCGGCCAGCATGACCTGTTTACCCTGTGCCTTAAATCCGTGGGCAAGCTTGCCGATCGTGGTGGTCTTACCAGCACCATTGACTCCCACCACCAGTATTACAAAGGGCGTCTGATTGTCGGTGACTAGAGGTTGCTCGCAAGGCTTCAGAATATCAAGCAGAGCTGCCTTAGTAGCGGCAATGACTGCAGCGCCATCAGAAAGCTCTTTGCGAGAGATTCGCTCAGTGATAATTGAAACAATACGCCGGGTTGCCTCAATCCCTACATCAGCACTCAACAGCTGGTCCTCCAGAGCCTCCAAAACCGCCTCGTCGATGACTTTGCGCCCCAAAAAAAGCGCGCCAAGGCCGTTGGAGAAGTGGCCCCCCGTTCGACTCAGACCACGGCGAAATCGAGAGTACAAACCCCCGTCTTTTACCGACTGTACCTCGGCTGCTGCTTTGCTTTCAGTTTCCGGCGCCAAGCTCTCTGTTGGCTTTTTAGGTTTTTCTTTGCGCCCAAAGAATTTCATGGCAACGTGCTCATTACAGTTTTGAAATAGAGTTGGTGACTGGGCAGAGCCCTCACATCAACATGGTAGCACTGCGTCGAGGGAGCAGATATGCGCAAAGAGCCAATAAAACACAGTAGTGGCCGACTGCGTATTATCGGGGGCGAGTGGCGAGGCCTCAAGCTCAACTTCCCTAGTGACGTCGCCCACTTGCGACCCACGCCAGACCGAGTAAGAGAAACACTGTTTAATTGGCTCACGAACCGTATTCAAGGAGCCCATTGTCTCGATCTTTTTGCCGGCAGCGGCGCTCTGGGGCTCGAAGCCCTCTCAAGGGGCGCCAATCACTGCGTATTTGTCGATAATTCCGCCGTAGCAACCGACGCCATCCGTGGCCACCTCAGCCAACTAAATGCTCAGGAGCGCGCTACCATCGTTTGCAACAACGCCCTTCAATGGCAGGGCAGCCCCGCAGATGTTGTTTTCATTGACCCTCCCTATTCCGCCGATTTAGCCGGCATCGCATTACAACATTTGCTGACCAACGGGTTGCTCGCGAACAGCGCAAGAATTTATGTAGAGCTGGAGCGAAATCAAACCATGCCGGACATACCAGTTCCTCTGGAGGTGATTCGAGATAAAGTAGCTGGAAACGTCCGATATCAGCTTCTGGCGATTTCGGATAATATTTGTTTGTAAGCGGCCCCTTGTGTACATTCAGCGCGTATATGGCTGAGAATTCGCAGTTATGCGCACACAATCTATTGTTTACCCCGGAACTTTCGATCCCATCACCAACGGCCATATTGATTTGGTTGAGCGAGCTGCCAGGCTGTTCGGCAGCGTCATCATCGCAATAGCGCAAAGTGAAAAGAAGCAGCCCCTTTTCGACCTGAAAGAGCGAACAGCCCTAACCCGTGAAGCTCTTAGCCACATCGATAACGTGGAAGTTTGCAGTTTCACCGGGCTGCTAACCGACCTGGTGACGGAACAGGGGTCCAATTGCGTGCTCCGTGGGTTACGGGCTGTTGCAGACTTCGAATATGAATATCAGCTCGCCAACATGAATCGCGCCCTGAAGCCTGATTTTGAAAGCGTATTTCTTACCCCCTCAGAGAATCTCGCCTACATATCTTCTTCTCTCGTCCGGGAGATTGCATCTATGGGTGGCGACATCACACCCTTTGTGGCCTCGAACGTGGCGGAAGCTCTAAAGAATAAATTCCCTGGTTAACGTTGACAGGTTTTACAGAAAACTGAGGTTCGATTGCCCAGCCTAACCTCTTGAAGTTGGCCAGAGCACGTCCTACATAATTGACCTCCTCGACCATAAACACGAAGCTTTTGTGCAAAATATCCCGGTTTGCCATCACCGCCCACAAAATCTCTTAGTGTGGTTCCGCCCTGCTCAATTGCAGCCGCCAGCAACTCCTTCACCGCTTCAGCCAAGCGCTGATAGCGCTGCAAACTGATGTTTCCTGCCCTGCGGGTGGGACGAATTCCCGCCATAAATAGAGCTTCATTTGCATAAATATTGCCAACGCCCACCACGATTCGACCATCCATCAAAAATTGCTTAACCGCTGCCTTTTTGCCTTGTGCCGCCCTGTACAACCAAGCTCCGTCAAAATCACTGGATAAAGGTTCGGGACCCAAGTGACGCAGCAGCGCATGGTCTTCAGAGGTCAGCAAGTGAAAACTACCAAAACGCCGTGGATCGTTGTATCTGAGGCAATTGCCATCATTGAGGACAATATCGACATGGTCGTGAAACAGCGGCGGTGTTGACGCGGGCATAACGCGCAATGATCCAGACATGCCAAGGTGAATCATCAGGGTGTGATGCTCGAGGTCAATGAGCAAATACTTTGCGCGACGGCGGGTGCCCAAAATTTGCTGCCCCGAAGCGAGAGCGGCAAGGGCGTCATCGATAGGCCAACGGAGCTGAGCGTTACGAATTAAAACACGCTCGATGCGCCTATTGACCGCATGGGGATCAATACCGCGACGGGTTGTTTCTACTTCAGGCAGCTCAGGCATATCTAATGGGGCACAAAAAACCCCGGGGCTGGTAACAGCACCGGGGCAGACTTAAAAGAAGCCGCAAAATCTATTTGATTTTGCCTTCCTTATAAATAACGTGTTGCCTAGCCACTGGGTCGAATTTTTTCATCTCCAACTTTTCTGGCATCGTGCGCTTGTTCTTATCAGTCGTATAAAAATGGCCGGTGCCGGCTGTTGAGTTCATGCGAATCTTTTCACGCATATCAATTCTCCTTTAGACTTTTTCGCCACGGGCGCGCAATTCGCCAAGTACGGTGTCGATACCGCGCTTGTCAATGATACGCATTCCCTTGGGGGATACACGAAGAGAAACAAACCGCTTCTCGGACTCTACCCAAAACCTATGGTTGTGCAGGTTTGGCAGGAAACGACGACGTGTTCGGTTCTTGGCGTGAGACACATTGTTACCGGTTACCGGACGCTTGCCGGTAACTTGACAGACTCGAGACATGGTTAAACCCGTCGCAGGACACTGAAAAAAGGGTGCGCAACATACCAAAGCAAGGCCATTACCGCAAGCCTTAGTTAGCGGAACCCCGCTAATCCCTCTGAAGCCATAGAAAGAAATCGCCCCTGACCTACGATTAAATGGTCAAGAAACTCGATATCGAGGAGCTCGAGGGCATGGCGAAGCCGCTCAGTTAACCGTATATCCGCAGTGCTGGGAGCTAGAGAGCCTGAAGGGTGGTTATGGGCGACAATAATAGCTGAAGCGCTCAGTTTAAGAGCCATTGCAGCAATTTCCCTGGGATAAACAGGCGCAGCATTTACCGTGCCCAAAAACATGTCGCGACATACCAGAAGCTGCCGCTGTGTGTTAAGAAAAAAGCAGGTAAATACCTCCCTATGCTGCAACTGATAATGGTGTCGCAAATAGTCGTAACAGCTGGAGGGGTTTTGTAGAGACACGCGCTCAAACAACCGCTCTTCGGCGAGCCGTGTTGCCAATAGCAAGGCAGAGCCCAGCTGGCGGCGTCTTTTGCTACCGACTCCGGCAAGTCGTGTGCTGCTACCCAGCAGCGAGGCTATCCCTTCACGCAAAGAGCCGCGGTGGCGGCGTAAATAGCTTGCAATTTCAAGGTCAGCGCTTGCGGCCGGCAACCCAAGGGCCGCCGCCAACAACTCAGCATCGCCCAAGCACCCACTTTTAGATCTGTCGCACAGTAGTGCAATGCTAAATGTGTCCAAAAAGCGCTCCAAGTGCTAGTGTTCAGGGTATTTTCTGGGTTAGCGCAGTCGAATGGGACACCTTCACAATCGGAACATCATCATCGGTGTTACAGGCGGCATAGCTGCTTACAAAATCGCCGAACTAATTCGCCTTTTACGGGGTGATGGTGCTGCAGTGCGCATAATTATGTCTCAAGGTGCCCAGGCATTCGTCACGCCACTCACCTTACAGTCGCTATCTGGGTTTCCCGTCCACACCGAGCTTCTTGATGAAACTGCCGAAATGGCCATGGGTCATATCGAACTAGCGCGATGGGCTGATGCCTTTGTCGTGGCACCTGCAACAGCAGACTCGTTGGCACGTCTTGCTGCAGGGCGTGCTGATGACCTCCTAACAACAACCGCTCTAGCGACTCCAGCACCCGTATTCGTGGCACCAGCCATGAACCAGCAAATGTGGAAAAATCCAGCAACTGCAACAAATATTCAGATTCTTACGGGCCGGGGTATCACAATTATTGGCCCGGATGCTGGTGAACAGGCGTGTGGTGATGTCGGTCAGGGCCGGTTAACTGAGCCCGCACAAATCAGCGCTGCAATTAGTGCTCATTTTCCCAACAGGGCATTAGAGGGCCGGCGCGTAGTCATTTCGGCAGGCCCTACCCGAGAGCCGTTAGATCCAGTGAGGTATATATCGAATCACAGTTCAGGAAAAATGGGCTTTGCCCTCGCCCAAGCTGCAGCCGAGGCAGGAGCGGAGACGATTTTAATTAGTGGCCCAGTCACACTCGATACACCCAAGGGCGTTACCCGTGTGAATGTAAACACCGCCATTGAAATGCATGCAGCGTGCCTGCAACACATTAAAACACCGACAGAACTCTTCATCGGTAGCGCTGCGGTCGCAGATTATCGCGCCGAATTCAACGCGCCACAAAAAATCAAAAAGGTAGGTGACACGCTAAATGTAAGTCTGATTCGTAATCCAGACATCATTACCGAGGTCGCCAAATCAAGCAGTCGGCCGTCTTTAGTCGTTGGTTTTGCTGCCGAAACCGAAAACCTCATAGAGCATGCAGAGGCTAAGCGCCAAGGCAAACAACTTGACGTTGTCATTGCAAATGATGTCAGTCGAGCCGACATAGGCTTTAACAGTGACGTTAATATGGTGGCCTGGGTAGATAGCGCCGGTCATGACGTCGTCCCCTTAACCACCAAACGCAATCTGGCCAAACTTCTAATCGCGAGGTGTATTGAAAAACTGGCGGCGCACTGCGACCAAGACGAAAAAATAGTAAATTCACTGGAGGATGAACGTTGAGCTCCGAGCAAAAGAGCCAAAAAGACGGCGAAGTCTCCAGCGAAGGCGACAGCTTAAAAAGACTGTTACTTACAGCCGCTCTTGTCGCCCTCGCCCCGGCTTTACTCGCTTTTTTTTGGTTGGGCCTCATTAGAGAACCTCTTATTCAGTCGGGAACAGCCACCAACCTTGCCCAAGCCACTGTTGAGAGCCGGGCCGATATGGTGGGGCTTTACATCAAAGACCTCGAGCTCCGCATCGACGCCTTAACAGCGCAACTAGAGAACCAAACAGAAGCACCGGATTTGACCTATGCCACCCTGAGTTTCCCTGATGCAGACGCCATTTCGTTTATTCCTTTAGATGACCTAGGAACCGTAAGTATTAGCCCCGGAGATTTTGGCCTACGCTCCCATATCGATATCGATATCGTTCGGCGCGCCTTTGGAGGGGAAGATCCAGCACCTGAGTTTATTTTTGCCGATGATGGCTCCTACACGCTATTTGCTCGAGGACTAGGCAAGCCCGTTAGAGGTGTTTTTATTGTTGAAGTCAGTCCGCGTCGGCTAGCGGAACTAATTACACCAGGTGATGAAGGACAGTACCGCATTGTTCAGGAGCTTTCGGGTGCCAGCAGCGATACGGTCGTTGGGGCTTTAAAGGATGAAGCTCTGGTCAAGGCAACTGTGGCAGGAGCGATTTGGAATGTCGAGTTTTCGCCCAATCCCAAGTGGCTCTCGGCTGCTCAGCCAAGCTGGTGGGGTCTTATACTGGCGGTGCTCATAGCCCTAACCGGTATATTGGCGAGCTTTTATCTGCTTAGCCAACGATTGAGCCAACTACTGAAATCTGAAGTCAAACGCATATTAGAGGCGGCGGAGCTACGCACGCCACTCAGGGTATCGGTACCTGCATTAACACCCGTTGCCAAAATGTTGCGGCAGTTGAGCTTGCTCAGCCGCCGACAATTAGTGTTGCAAGCCCGAAGAGAAGCGACCCGGGACGAAACGGGGGAGGTCACCACCAAAGACTCTGACGTCTTGATGCCGGGTCCAACAGACGCCCCTCAAGAGCCAGACGAATCGCTGGTCGATCATGATTCATTCTCCACTATCGATGAAATTCCAGTGCATATTTTTAAACCTGGGAGCATTCGAGGAGACGTTCAAACCGAACTGACAGAAGCGCTTATTGAGAGTATCGGCCAAGCCTTGGCCGTTATGTGTGGTGATCGTGATATTCAGACTCTCATCGTCGCCCACGACTCTCGCCCTAGTAGTAAACAAATTAGAACCATTTTGGTCAAAGCCCTGTTGGCAAGTGGTCGCGATGTCATTGATGTTGGCGAAATTCCAACTCCTGCCTTCTACTTTGCAACCCATGAAGCAGGAACTGATTCCGGAATTATGATCACTGGCGGTCACGGTGATGAACATATCAATGGCTTTAAAGTTGTTTTCCATAAAAAACTTTTGGCCGGCGTAGGAATCGATGAGGTTCTTGCAACTATTCGCTCCAGGAAAACAACCCAAGGTTCTGGTCGCACTATTCGATCCCGTATAGAAGCCGACTATATTGATCGCATCGCCATGGATGTCTCATTGGCCCTACCATTGAAGGTTGTCGTTGATAATGACTTTGGTACTGCCGCCAGAATTACCGAGCCCTTGTTGGAGGCGCTAGATTGTGACTTGGTAAGTTTGAACTCCCCGGAGGAGGGGCCACGCCCCAAAGGGCGCACCCTCGAGAACGCGCTGGAATCTCTGGGAGAGCGTGTCGTTGCCGAGAGCGCAGACCTAGGCGTCCTCTTCGATAGTGACGGAGATCGACTACACACGGTAACCGAAGCTGGTATCGCCGTAGGCAACGACTCGCTTCTGATGTTATTCGCTAGGGATATGCTCGAGCGCAATCCCGGAGCAGATGTGGTTTATGACATTCAGTGTACTCGGCAATTCGCACCCTTCGTAACTCGGGCCGGAGGCAGAGCTCAAATGTCTCGCTCTGGTCAGGCGTTCATTGCCGAAAAAATGCTGCAAGCCAAAGCTCTGTTAGCCGGCGATTTCTCAGGACACCTGTTTTTCGGTGAGCGATGGTACGGATTTGACGATGCCCCCTATGCTATGGCGAGATTACTTGAAATTCTTGCCACGGCTAGCTCCGGGTTTGGCGATATTATTGCCGCGTTACCGCAGTCTAGCAGCACCCCCGAGATCCTCCTTGAATTGGAAAGCCGCAGCCGCAAGAAAATTATGCGCGCATTAGTTAGCAACGCCGATTTCCCAGGAGCTCGAATCACAACTTTAGATGGCCTACGTATTGACTATGCGGATGGTTGGGGTCTCGTGCACAACTCAATCACCGAGTCAGCACTATCCCTACGATTTGAAGGCAACGATGATGCCAGCCTTGAACGTGTTAAAGGAGTTTTACGGAAAGCCATAAGCGAGGCAGAGCCCAGCATCCATTTACCCTTCTGATATGATCACCGGCTAAACACCGACCTAATTCACACAGAGAGTAAACCCCAATGTCACTGAGCCGTGACGAGGCGACCAATGTTGCCCGCGTCTTAACCGAATCACTTCCCTATATCCAGCGTTTTACTGGCCGAACGATTGTTATCAAGTTCGGCGGTAACGCTATGGTTGATCCTCAGCTGTTCGAGACTTTCGCTAGAGACGTTGTCTTAATGAAGCTGGTCGGCATGAGTCCTGTGATTGTTCACGGTGGCGGGCCCCAAATTGGGGAGCTTTTAAGTCGTTTAAAAATAAAAAGCGAATTTGTTGAGGGTATGAGGGTCACAGATGCTCCCACAATGGACGTCGTAGAAATGGTGCTGGGCGCCAGCGTCAATAAGGAAATCGTGGACTGTATCCATCGAAATGGTGGCCGCGCGGTTGGTTTAACCGGTAAGGACGGTGAGCTGCTAAAAGCCCGGAAACTGCACCTAGATAATGCAGGGGAGGAACTCCGCGATATAGGCTTGGTTGGCGAAGTCACCTCGGTCGATACACAGGTGCTCAAGATGCTCGGTGACAGTGACTTTATTCCTGTTATTGCCCCCATCGCCGGGGGGGCCGATGGCAAAACCTACAACATAAACGCCGATTTGGTCGCAGGTAAAATTGCCGAAGTGCTGCATGCAGAGAAGCTAATGCTACTGACTAATGTAGCGGGACTGCTCGATGAGAAAGGCGAAGTTTTAACGGGCCTCGCCACGAAAGAGGTTGACCGGCTCATCGCTGAAGGCGTGATTCAAGGAGGGATGCTGCCAAAAATACGATGCGCCGTTGAAGCCGTGAAACAAGGCGTTACAAGTGCCCACATTATTGACGGCCGTGTGCCCCATGCCGCACTGCTGGAAATATTTACTGACGAGGGAATTGGTACATTGATTTGCAATAAACACTGAAGCAACAAAAAAATTTTAACCCTGACAGCTTTTAAAAATTGCACTAGCCCTCGTGTATAGCTAGCATGAAAGCGTCATCCGCTGGATCAAACGTCCATGGCAAACTCAAAATTAGGACGCCGGGATCAAATCTTGCAAGCGTTAGCAGCGATGCTTGAGCAAGGCCCAGATACTCGCATTACAACAGCCAAGCTAGCCAATGAGGTAGGCGTGTCTGAGGCTGCGCTTTATCGGCATTTTCCCTCCAAAACGAAAATGTTTGAGGCTTTGATAGAGTTCGTAGAGGCGACCTTGTTCACGCGAATCAGCCGAATCATTGAAGATAAGCCCAGCAGCCTCGATTGTTGCTATCGAATTCTCGAGCTATTACTCGGCTTTTGTGAAAGAAATCCGGGGATTACTCGTATTCTTCATGGAGACGCTTTACTCGGAGAATCAGAGCGGCTGCACCTTCGTGTTGCGCAGCTCTTTGACCGGATCGAAACACAATTGCGTACGGCTTTAAGAGAGGCCGAAATCAAGGAACAACTGAGGCCAACAATATTGCTTGCAGATAGTGCCAGCTTAATATTGGCCGCTGCGGAAGGAAGAATTTCTCAATTTGTACGCAGCGAATTCAAACGGTCACCAATACAGGGCTGGGACCAGCAGTGGGCATTGTTGGCATCTAACCTGATGAGGCCCGTCCCGGTTTAGCTTATTGTGACGGCGTTTCTAGCTGGTGACGCAATCTGACGACGTCCTGTAGTTGCTCAAATCTGTCGATATCACGCTGATAAAGCGCTGTCATTTCACTGATTTGTGCTTCTCGCGTCGCAATTTTATCGTCGGTGCTGTCGATTTCCCGTTTGAGCAATTTAATATTTTCAAGATCGACGGGTTGCAGTTCCACGCCGGCACGCTCGGTTGCAGCGACCCTAGCTTGAGCATTTTCAACTTGTTGCCGCAAACTTCTTCGGTTGGACTTTAAAATAGACACTCTAATTTTGAGGTCGCTTAAAGATCGATCTCTTGCATCCTCAATATCGGCAATGGTTGAGTAGCGCAATAACAAAGACTCATCCCAATTCTGCAAACGCTGTTGCTCAGATTTTGCATCTTCTTCAAGCTCGCGAGAAAGCGCCACGTTAGCGCGCTCTTCCGGTGTCATCGCACTGGGGACCACATCTATAACCACGCCGTTGGCATCTAACACCTCGTAACCATTGTCGGCGTATTCAACAGGAACGTGAAAATCAACCACCACAACACCATTTTCCGCTCTATAGCGATAGAGGTTTTCAGCTGCACTGTGGGTTGCAACTGCCAACATAAACGCCCCAACAAGGGCGCCCAAAGCATGAGGGCTACACCCCATAACGATCTCTATAACGCTGCATAGGCTGAAGATGTTCGCTGAGATCTGACGTGGACTCAAGCCATTGAATAATGTCATGCATGGTAATAACGCTGACAACACTCAGACCAAGTTCATCGCGTACTTCATCAACCGCAGATTGCGTACCCGATCCGCGTTCGCAGCGATCTAAGCCAATAACCACCCCAGCAGGTTGGGCGCCAGCATTGCGGATCAGAGCAATCGCCTCCCTAATGGCGGTTCCAGCAGTAATCACATCATCGACAATAACCACATCGTCCCTTAGCGGTGCTCCCACCAAAAGGCCGCCTTCTCCATGGCTTTTTGCTTCCTTGCGATTAAAACTGTATGGCACGTCAAGGCCATGATGGCTTGATAAAGCCACTGCTGTTGCAGTCACCAGTGGAATACCCTTGTAAGCTGGTCCAAACAAAACCGATGGTATTAACTCAAAAGCAACTAGGGTGTTGGCGTAACAGCGACCTAGCTCTGCGAGTGCTTGACCGCCTGAAAAACCACCCGCATTGAAGAAATAGGGGCTTACTCGGCCCGACTTCAATTCAAATTCACCAAAGCGTAAAACTTGGCAGTGGATGGCCAATTCAATAAACGCTTTGCGGGTGGCGCTGTGCGTTGAGTTATTCATAGCTTAAGTTTTCGCCTTTAAACTAACAATCTAAATCCGGCAATCTAGGATTTTCTCTGCGGTCATGATGGCAGCCCGCTTTGCCTTCGCCTATGATACTGGCCTTGTTAACACAGGACTAGCAATGAAAGTCGTCAGTTTAGTAGTTGAAGGCCTTGAACAGGCACAGGGGGCAGGCCTTTTTGACTGGCTCCAAGAGGAAGACGCCGACATCGTTTGCCTGCAGGATACCCGCTGCTCCGAATATAGCTTGCGTGATGATGTGTATTTTCCCAAGAATTACAGCCCCTACTTTCTCGATGACTTTGATAATCCCAAGCGTAACGGCGTTGCAATTTATTGTAAAAAGCTACCAAAAGCGATCATCACAGGCTTGGGTTTCACTGACTTTGACGGTCGCGGTCTGTACATCCAAGCTGACTATCACAACGTCAGCGTCGGATCATTACTGGTGCCAAGTGGCCAGGCTGGTGACGAGGCGATGAACACAAAGCTTAAGTTTTTGGCACTGCTAGGCCCACATCTTCAGAAAATCAAAAACAAACGCCGAGACTTCATCATTTGTGGCGGTTGGGAACTGATCGGCCAACCGATCGATGCCGAAGAGGCGGGCAATCGCACAGATCTCCCGGGGTTTTCCAGTATCGAACAAGCTTGGCTGCAGGAGTTGTATCAAAATGGCTACTGCGATGCCTTTAGAACCTTGAATTCCAGCGCTGAAGAATTCACTTGGTGGCCAGAAGGAGATGACGCAGGTGCCCTGCGCTCAGACACTCAGATTGCCTCGCTATCCCTGAGGGAGCGGGTTATCAGTGCTGGGGTAAATACAAACGATGCATTTTCGAGCCACGCACCCGTTATCGTTCAGTACGACGTCGAGCTTTAAGCCGACAACGCCTCGCGTTGCTTGCTAATAATAATTTGGCTGCCCGCAACGGCAAGGTCAAGCATATTGTTTAACTGGGACCTTTCAAAAGCTGCGCCCTCTGCAGTGCCCTGTACTTCAATCAGCCCGCCACCCTCGGCGACGACGACATTCATATCAGTATCTGCCGTCGAATCCTCTGCGTAGTCCAGATCAAGCACCGCCTGACCGTTCCACACACCCACAGACACAGCGCCTATCAAAAACCTGAGCGGGTCAGACTGCAACGACTGTTTACGTTGCAAGGTGTTGAGCGCGTCAACAACAGCAACACAAGCCCCCGAAATAGACGCTGTGCGAGTGCCGCCATCGGCCTGAATAACATCACAATCTAAGGTAAGCGTATTTTCCCCCAGAGCTTTAAGATCAATCGCGGCTCGCAATGATCGTCCGATTAGGCGCTGGATTTCCACGGTTCGCCCAGACTGTTTACCTCGGCTAGCCTCTCTGCTCATTCTACTGCCCGTGGACCTAGGTAACATTCCGTACTCCGCCGTCAGCCAACCCTGACCTTTACCCCGCAAAAATCCGGGCACTCCAGGCGTCAATGAAGCGGTACAAAGTACTCGAGTTTGACCAAAAGATACCAAAACGGAGCCCTCTGCATGGCACGTAAAATTACGTTCAAAGGTAATCGCTCTGAGTTCATCAAGCGCTCTACCGCTTGGGCGATCCAAAGTAACCGACATAGACCAATTCCTTAAAAAAATGGAGGTATCACTGGCCGCGCCACGCCGCTTCTAGCTGTTAAACTTATGGCGCATAGCAACCAACAACAGCTGAATAACAAGCAGGGATGTAGCAAGTTGACACAGAGTATGACTGGATTTTCTCGGGCTATTGTAACAACTGACTCCGTATCGGTCACAATAGAAATGCGATCGGTTAATAATCGTTATTTGGATGTGCAAATTCGCAGCCCCGAAATTCTTCGATCTCAAGAGGCATCTTGGCGCCAGAAGATTGCTAAGCACATCACTCGAGGCAAGGTAGACGTATACGTACGTACAGATCTTTCCCAACAAACTAGTTCGCTGCAACTAGACCAGGGGCGTCTTAAAGAATTGCAAACCGTATTGAATAAACTAGCCACAGAGTTTCCTAACGCGCCAGTACCTGATCAGCTAGCACTTCTGATGGCGCCGGGCGTCATAGCGGGCGACACCACGGGAGAGTCCGTGTGGATTAAATCGGCTACCGACGCAATGGATCAAGCGCTAAACGAGCTGGTTGCTTCCAGGAAAGAAGAGGGTCAGAAACTGGAGAGCCTCATTCTGAAGCGTTGTAATGCGTTCAAGCAGTACCTTGCAGGTTATCGGGGCGCACTGCCAGAGCTCCAAGAGACCCATCGACAACGGCTGCTTGACCGGATAGAACAGTTGTCTGTTGAACCAGACGCTAAGAGGCTTGAGGAGGAGCTGGTTTACAGCGCGCAAAAAACTGACGTGGATGAAGAGCTGGATAGGCTCGATGCGCACCTTGCTGCAATAGCAGTAGCGGTGGCAGGCAAGCAGCCCTGTGGCCGCCGTCTTGATTTTTTGATGCAAGAGCTCAACCGTGAAGCCAATACGCTGGCATCGAAGTCTGCATCACTAACAACGACCCAGACAGCTGTAGAATTCAAAGTATTGATCGAACAAATGCGGGAACAAATTCAGAACATCGAGTGACGGAGGTAATTAGGCTTGGAAGACCACCCAGCAACAGGCAACCTGCTGACCGTGTCAGCTCCCAGTGGAGCGGGCAAAACCTCGCTAGTTCGCGCACTAATTGAACGCAGAACACATTTAAGCGTCTCGGTGTCGCATACGACACGACCTATGCGCCCCGGGGAGGTTGATGGCGTCAATTACCACTTTATCTCCAAGCAAGGTTTTCTTGAGGCGAGAGCGTCTGGGGAGTTCTTTGAATGGGCAGAGGTCTTTGGTCACTTTTACGGAACCGCGAAAACCGAGGTCGCTTCACGCAGAGCAGCCGGCAATGACGTGATATTAGAAATTGACTGGCAGGGTGCTAGGCAGGTAAAGGCTGTCTGCCCCGAAAGCTGCTGTATTTTCGTGTTGCCACCCTCAATTTCGGAACTAGAGAACAGACTTACTCAACGTGGGCAGGATAACGCAGAGACCATAAGAAGGCGCATGGCCGAGGCTCAGAGTGAAATGGCCCGCTGGCCGGATGCTGACTATTTAGTTCTCAATGACGACTTTGAACGAGCCTTGGCAGAGCTGACTACGATAACTGACGGCCTTCGACTCACCCGAGATTATCAGTCGCGGAACTTGGCGAAAGTTCTCGAAGACTTAGGCCACCATTGAAGTGATTTTTACCATAGTCCGTTGCAGCCAGTAGTGGGGTATACTGGGGGACTGGGCTGCATTTGTGCAGCCATTACTAGGAGAACGCTTCACCCATGGCACGCATCACCGTAGAAGACTGTTTAGACAACGTAGACAACCGTTTCGAGTTGGTTATGCTCGCGGCAAAACGGGCTCGTCAAATCGCCACCCAAGGCAAGGACCCCTTAGTCGATGAAGAATCAGACAAGCCTACTGTGATTGCTTTGCGAGAAATTGCAGAGGGCATGGTCACGCCTGAACTGATCGCGCGCGAAACGGAAATCGAAGCTGAAGAAGAGTTAGCGGCAAGCTTCGAAACGCCTGTTTACTAACCTTCGGATAATAGAGACCTTTGGTTGCCGGTACGTTACAGGTCCTTAGCAGCTCTATTACAGATGCTAGGTCGCGGCTGTTAGCCAAAACAACAGCCACGTCTCAGCGAGATGGCCTCGATCCTTCAGATCGATCTTTTGCGGGCTTTGAACGTCAAATCAAAGCCTATCTCCATGGCACACAAGTATTGCTGGTCAAGCGCGCTTACTTCTTTGCTGAACAAGCCCATTATGGCCAAGTTCGCCGCAGTGGAGAGCCCTACGTCACACACCCCCTAGCCGTCGCCAGCGTCCTTGCAGAAATGCATATGGACCATCAAAGCCTAATGGCAGCGCTACTGCATGACACTATTGAAGATACTGGAGTGACCAAAGAAGACATTGGCGCGCAGTTTGGCGCAGAAGTGGCCGAGCTCGTCGATGGAGTGAGTAAATTAACCCATATCGAATTCGATAGCCTTGAACACAAGCAGGCGGAAAACTTTCAAAAAATGGCGTTAGCCATGGCTCGGGATATTCGCGTAATACTCGTCAAACTCGCCGACAGACTACACAACATGCGAACCCTCGGCGTGCTGAGTCGTGAAAAAATTAAGCGTATCGCCGGGGAGACTTTAGACATTTACGCCCCCATTGCTCTGCGCCTTGGAATGAATTCGGTTCGTATGGAGCTAGAAGATCTCGCTTTCAAGGCTTTGTATCCAATGCGTGCGCGGCGGATTGATGCGGCGATTCGCAGTGCAGGGGGCAATCGCAAAACCCTCATTAATCAGGTGCGTAACCAAATAAAAACGGCTTTATTGCGAGAAGAGATGCAATGCCATGTTATTGGGCGAGAAAAGCATCTTTACAGTATTTATTCGAAAATGAAGGCAAAGCGAAAGTCTTTCTCTGAAATCATGGACATTTTCGCATTTCGAATCATCGTCGAATCCGTTGATGATTGTTATCGACTCCTTGGGGTAGTTCATAGCCTTTACAAACCTGTCCCTGGAGAATTCACTGACTATATTGCTATTCCAAAAGCGAACGGCTACCAATCACTACACACTGTATTGAAGGGTATGCACGGCATACCAATAGAAATTCAAATCCGCACGCTGGAAATGGAAGACATGGCCAACAACGGCATCGCTGCCCACTGGCTGTATAAGTCAGACAACGGATCCGCCAGCGCGTCCCACACCCGAGCGCGGGAATGGGTGCAAGGGCTTTTGGAGATGCAACAACGGGCCGGGAACCCGATGGAGTTTATTGAAAGCGTCAAGATGGATCTCTTTCCCGACGAGGTTTATGTATTTACACCCCGTGGTGACATCATGGAGCTACCTCGAGGGGCTACTGCTGTCGACGCCGCCTATGCCGTACATACTGACATTGGCAATGCCTGCGTCGCCTGCCGTATAAATCGGCGGCTTGCTCCGCTGTCTGAACCCCTTGAGAGCGGCCAGACTATAGAGATCATCACCTCACCCAACGGCAGGCCCAATCCTGATTGGTTTAATTACGTTGTAACCGCAAGAGCGCGAACACATATTCGTCATTTTCTGAAAGACCAGCGTCGCGAGGATTCTATCGATTTAGGCCGCAATCTATTGAACAAAGCGCTGATTGCCCATGGTGTCAAAATTGACGACTTTATGGGTGAACTCTTAGAGCCCACCCTCAAAAAATTGGGCAGCCCAGATCTCCCCACTTTGTTGATTGACATTGCATTGGGAAATTTGTTGCCACAAATTGTCGCAAGCCGGATCACAGGTGCCACCGCTGGTCCGGTAGACCCTGATCGCAATGAGGCTGTCGCCATTCGGGGCACAGAAGGGTTTGTGGTGAACTATGCAAAGTGCTGTTGTGCTCTGCCTGGCGACCCTATCGGCGGATATCTGAGCCCGGAAAAAGGGCTGGTCGTGCATCGTGAGGACTGCAAAAATTTGCTAGAAATGCGTGAACACCCCGAGCGAATGATGAATTTACGCTGGGATGAAGAAGTGGAAGGGCTCTACTCTGCCGCCCTTAGACTCGAATCTGAGAACCGACGTGGCATTATTGCTGTGGTTGCTACGAGGCTCAGCACCGTCGGCATGAATATTGATCGCATATCAACCACCGATAAAGATGCCCAGTACACCTATGTCGACATTGAACTGCAGGTGCGCAGTCGCGTCCATCTGGCTCGCATCATGAAACGGCTACGAACTGTTGAAGGCGTAAGGCGCGTCATCCGTATCAGTCGTCGCTAAACTCCACCCTCCATAATTCCTTACGAAGAGAAATTCTCCATGTCCAATCGCGCTGTCATTTCTACTGAATCCGCTCCCGCAGCCATAGGCCCTTACTCGCAGGCCATAAAAGTAGGGAATACTGTTTGGATTTCAGGGCAAATTCCCCTCAACCCTGAAACAATGCTTTGTGTCGATGGTGGCATTGAGGCAGAAACACAGCAGGTTTTTGCCAATCTCAAAGCTATCGCCGAAGCCGCCGGCGGAGAGTTAAACGACGCAGTGAAGATAAACATATCTCTCACTGACTTAGGCAACTTTGCCGCAGTAAATGCGATAATGGAGCAACACTTTGATGCGCCCTATCCGGCCCGAGCTTGCGTTGAAGTTGCCGCATTACCCAAGGGCGTCGCAGTAGAAATCGAGGCGATTTTAAGCCTTTAAAGCTATATGCCACGGCTTACAGGGCCAAATGCTCGCTGATCAGCTTAGCAAACCCTGACTGATAATCGGGATAGGTGAAGCGGTAGCCTGCGGACCGCAAGCATTGATTACTGCATCGGCGATTGGCAAGGCGTGAGGGCGCGGCACCTGTCATAGCGGAAAGCCCCAGACTCTTAATTAACCACGCTTCAACTTCCCCTACCGGTGCTGGCTTATGGTCACTGGCGATGTAAACGGAAGCATTTGTCTCTCCATGCTCGAGACGACGCAAACAAAACGCCATTATTCCAGCGAGATCATCACGGTGAATCCGATTGCTAATGCGATCAGGGTCTGGGCTGCAAAGGCCTTGCTGCAACCGCTTGATCAGCATGCCGGGCCAGTCACCGTAAATGCCTGAGGCTCGAAGTATCGTCGCAGAATTGCACGCTGCTAGAAATTGGCGCTCCGCCTCGATAATACTCACCGCCAGGGGATCTGATTGGGTGAGCGGCGAGTTTTCATCGACCCACCCCCCATCGGTTTGTGCAAATACCCGGGTAGACGACACAAAAATTCCGCCTTTTACAGCCGTCAGTAATCCCAGCTCTGCCATGAGTTCAACGGGGAGCACATAGCCTTGATGATAACCGGCCGAATCTCTCGCCGTTGGCAGCGGCGTAAACACCACATAATCAGGCTGTAATTTTATAAGGCCTGCAATATCGTGGCGCTGAGTGTAATCACCTTTAATGGCATTAAATTCCTCGGGC
Organism: Luminiphilus sp.; assembly: GCA_029253705.1. Classification (GTDB taxonomy): domain Bacteria; phylum Pseudomonadota; class Gammaproteobacteria; order Pseudomonadales; family Halieaceae; genus Luminiphilus. The sequence continues at coordinate 21,550 of JAQWYY010000178.1, forward strand.
AGCCGGTCGATCTGCCGACGCATAGCACTAATTCTCCAGCCCAGTGCACTGAGCTGCAGACCTAGACGGAGACCAAGGTCACCGCAACCAACAATCAAAACGTGTGGCGACTTCACCCCAACTTCTCTCACAGACTATGATGTCGTTTATTATGCCCTTTTACTTAGGCTATTGCGTGATTCCAATAAGATGAACCTTTCACGATGACACTGTCCCCAGACAACTCGCTGGGTGCTTCCGTCGGCACTCTTCGCGGTGTAGGCCCCAAACTTCAGCATCGACTGGAAGAGCTAGGGTTGCGCTGTGTTGAGGATATTCTTTACCACTTTCCGTTGCGCTACCAAGACCGCACTCAAGTAACAGCCATAGGTGCCCTTCAAGATGGGGTTGATGCGGTTATTCAAGGGTCCATACGGTTATCCAGCATCGTGCCCGGAAGGAGGCCAACACTAGTTGTTAAAGTAGAGGATGGAACCGGTGTGCTCACGGTTCGGTTTTTTCACTTCCGACGTGCGCAAGCGCAGCAAATGAAACCTGGCCTTCCAATTGCTTTGTTTGGTCAAGCAAGACGATCAGGTGTTGGTCTAGACATGGTGCACCCTGAGTACCGCCTCGATGACGCAGAGGTTTTGCTCGAGGCAGCCCTCACACCCATTTACCCTACCGTTGAGGGTTTAGGGCAGGGACTGTGGCGCAAACTCACCGAACAAGCACTCAATATTCTTCAAAAAAATTGCCCCGAAGACCTGCTGCAGGGTGTTGCTGAATCACCCTTTGCGCTCCTTGAAGCCATTCAATTTCTACACCGCCCTCCGCCTAAGGCACCAACAGAACGCATTCGAGAGTGGCAACACCCAGCACAGCTGAGGTTAGCACTAGAGGAGTTGGTCGCTCATAACCTATCTTTGCAAATGCTTAGGAAAAAGGAAAAAGCTTGTCTGGGTATAGCTATGACAAGCGATCAATCAGTAGCAGGTCCCTTCCTTGCACACCTTCCATTTCAACCCACTTCAGCACAGCATAGAGTGATTCAAGAAATAGCCCATGACATGGCGCTACCCAGCCCCATGCTCAGGCTGATTCAGGGCGACGTCGGATCAGGAAAAACCTTTGTAGCCGCTATGGCCTGTATCACCGCTATAGAAGCTGGCCAACAGGTTGCCTTAATGGCGCCTACTGAGCTTTTAGGAGAACAACATTTACAAACCTTTCAGCAGTGGTTAGCGCCCTTTAACATACGTATCGCTTGGTTGAGTGGGCGAGTAAAGGGGCGAGCACGTACCACGGTTCTTGAAGCAATTAGCGATGGCTCGGTTGCGCTGGTTGTCGGCACCCACGCGCTTTTTCAGGAGGGAGTTACCTTCGCCTCACTGGCACTAGTGATCGTCGATGAACAACATCGATTTGGGGTCCACCAGCGGCTCGCGCTAACAGAAAAAGCATCGGGGCAAGCCCTTCCTCACCAGCTGGTTCTTACTGCCACGCCGATTCCCCGCACATTATCGATGGTGGCCTACGCCGACCTTGACTGCTCCGTCATCGACGAGCTACCGCCCGGGCGTACACCGGTGCAAACTACTCTGCTCGATAGCCAGCGCAGAGATCAAGTCATTAAACGCGTGGGAGCAGCCTGCGGTGAAGGTCGCCAAGCTTATTGGGTATGCACACTCATAGAAGAGTCAGAAAATCTCGATGCTCGGGCCGCAGAAGCAACAGCAGAGTTATTACAATCCCAGCTACCAAATCTGCGCATTGGTCTCATTCATGGACGATTACCGCCAACAGAAAAAGAAAATATGATGGCAGCATTTAAAGCTGGCGAGATAGCCCTATTAGTTGCCACCACTGTGATTGAAGTTGGCGTTGATGTACCCAATGCCAGCCTGATGATCATTGAGAACCCAGAACGCTTGGGGCTTGCGCAGTTACATCAGTTACGTGGGCGGGTGGGACGCGGCGCCATTGCCAGTCACTGCGTTCTTTTGTATCAGACGCCCCTAAGCCAGAGCGGGCGCGAGCGTTTAGAAGTTATGCGACGCAGTAACGACGGGTTTTATATTGCTGAACAAGATCTTCTTTTCCGAGGGCCTGGTGAGCTTCTGGGTACCCGACAAACCGGCCTAACCTCATTTCGCGTAGCACAGCTACCTGCTCATGAAGCGTTGCTCGATCAGGTGGCGCAGACAGCCGAGAGTCTCATGGCGAACTACCCCAAACGTTGCGAACTTCTAGTAGACCGCTGGACCGGAGAAAGACAGGCGTTTGCGCGAGTCTGAACAGGTTACACTACGTCTACCTACTAACTTTTTTGATGCCGCACTATGACCTCTTCTGCTCCAAGCCCCTCAACGCAGCCAGAGTCCTCCAATTCTGACAGCAAGCTGCGCGGATTCTGGCTGCTGATGCGCTTTCACAAGCCCATTGGAACCTGGCTGTTAGCGGCACCGACCACCTGGGCGCTGGTTATTGCCAGCGAAGGGTGGCCAGATTTCGCAATACTGTGCACCTTTGCGCTGGGTATCGTAGTTATGCGGGCAGCTGGCTGTGTTGCCAACGACCTTGCCGATCGCAAACTTGACGGCTATGTAGCACGCACACGTGATCGACCTCTAGTAACCGGTTTGGTGTCAACTAAGGAGGCGCTAGCACTTCTTTTTACACTACTTTTAATTGCACTGGCATTGGTGTCATCAACTAATGTACTGACCGTAAAGTTGTCTGTAGCTGGCGTTTCCTTGGCAATGATGTACCCCTATATGAAGCGGGTTACACACTTACCGCAGTTCGTCTTGGGGGCTGCATTTTCATGGTCTATTCCGATGGCTTTTGCCGCCGTAACGGATACTTTACCTGGGGCATTATGGTGGCTATTTTTAGGGAACTTGCTGTGGACTGTGGTCTATGACACCCAATACGCCATGGTTGATCGCGAAGACGATCTGGCCATTGGTATAAAATCTACGGCCATTTTATTTGGCCACCTAGATAGACGACTCATAGCAGCCATGCAGATTGGGGCGCTGGCTTGCTTTTCACAAACAGGGGCAGCTTTCGGCTTCACCTGGCCTTATTACCTAGCCGTAATCAGCATTGGACTGATCTTTTGCTGGCACCAGTGGCTAATCCGGGATCGCGAGGAGCAGGCTTGCTTCAAAGCCTTCAACCAAAGCAAGTGGATTGGCCTCATTATGCTTTTAGGAATTGTGGGACACTTTCTTGCCGAGCACGTATCACTTTTCTAACTCACGGGCTCTGGCGAAATCATGCAACTGGATATTTACCGTAGCATCAGGGACATTTCTGCCTTGGATTGGAATCATTGGTTTGGTGGTGATTATCCCTTTCTTCGTCATGATTTTTTACTGGGGCTAGAGGACACCGGCTGTACCAACGAAGCCAGCGGCTGGGCGCCACATCATATGGTGCTTCGAGATGGGCCCGACGTCGTGGGTGCGGCACCTGGTTTTCTAAAAGAACACTCTTACGGCGAATACGTATTTGACTGGGCTTGGGCCGATGCATGGCAACGCAGCGGCCTGTCTTATTATCCAAAGCTGATTTCAGCTGCCCCCTTTACCCCAGCAAGTGGCCCCAAGATTTGGTGTAATACTAAGATCCCGGAGGCGGAAGCCAAATTTTGCCGTGCCGTTCAAGGTTTTTGTGCTGAAAACGGCCTCTCTAGCTGGCACATCTTATTTTCTAACTCAGAATTCCAAGAACCGAGCACAACTCTCAACCTAAATGACCGTGCGACCTGCCAATTTCATTGGGTCAACCGAAATTATGAGAGCTTTGAGGACTTCCTCCAGCTTTTTAGCAGCCGCAAACGTAAAAACTTACGTAAAGAGCGAAATCATGTGGCGGCCCAAGGAATAACTCTGACCACCCGCGTAGGGTCAGATATCATGCCTGAAGATTGGTCTTTCTTTCATTACTGCTATCAAACAACCTATGCCAAACGCAGTGGTCACGGCGGTTATTTATCCCGGGAATTTTTTACCGAGCTTTGCCCAAAGCTGGGTACCGCCCCGGTCATGGTGCTAGCTTCTCTTAATGAGCAGCCAGTAGCAGCCGCTTTGTTTTTTCAATCATCAGACACCCTTTATGGTCGATATTGGGGCTGCCTCAGAGAATATGACGGTTTACATTTTGAGGCCTGCTACTATCAGGGCATCGAGTACTGCATCAAACACGGTATTCAACGCTTGGACCCAGGCGCCCAAGGGGAACATAAAATACAGCGTGGCTTTGAACCCACGTTAACTCGATCTCATCACTGGGTTGCAGAGGCGGGCTTTCAACCCGCAATTAAAGACTTCTGTGCCCGGGACATAGAGCAAGTCAAATCCTACAGTGAAGAGGCCGCCAAGCTGCTGCCCTTCAAAGAAGGCGCGCTAAGCGCCCTTCAATCAGGTTAATCAACCACAGACTTAGGCGCTTCATCACGCAAAAAGACCCAACTGTCCGCCGTTGAGCGCTCGGCGCTGTAGTAATAGCCAGCACCACAAAACCCTTTCAGCTCTTCAGGGTCGTTTAATCTCTGCTCAACGATATATCGAGCCATAACGCCTCTAGCCTTCTTCGCAAAAAAGCTGATAATTTTATAATCACCATTTTTCAAGTCTTTAAAAACAGGGGTTATGACCTCTGCATTAAGCTGTCGAGGTTTTACTGCCTTGAAATACTCGTTCGACGCCAAATTAACCAATACCGAGCTGCCACTTTTGTCAATTTCTGTATCAAGCAACTGGGTAATTTCTTCTCCCCAGAACTCATACAAATTACGACCCCCACGATTGGAGAACTTAAGGCCCATTTCCAATCGATAAGGCTGCATAAGATCTAATGGCCGGAGCAAACCATACAAACCCGAAAGAATGCGCAGGTGCTTCTGGGCAAAGGTAAGAGACTTGGTGTCTAGGGTGCCGGCGTCAAGGCCCGTGTAAACATCTCCCTTAAATGCCAGCACCGCCTGCTTGGCATTATCAAGGCTAAAGTCTGGCTGCCAATTCATGAATCGCTCATGATTCAGCAGCGCGATATTTTCGCTAACTCCCATAAGTTTTTGCAACGCTTCTGGAGTTAGAACCCGAGCATCATCAACCAACTGAGCGGCGCGTTCGATAAAGTAAGGCTGTGTCGCCTTACGAGTGCGAGGGGCTGTCTCGAAGTCAAGTGTCTTCGCCGGAGAAAGGATTGTCAGCACAATGGGGGCCTCCCTGATGTCTGTGGTAATAGAATGATAACCTGTGTACCGCCCTGAAAGACCCTATAAGGAATAAGAAGTGGTCGTTTTAATTTCATCAATTCGCGTACTTGATGGCCTGTCACAAAGATTGTCACACATTATTGGCTGGCTGCCCTTATTAATGGCGCTGTTAACCGTTCTAGTCGTGGTACTGCGCTACGGTTTTGGTGTGGGCGCCATAGCGGCACAGGAAAGTGTGATCTATCTTCATGGAACGCTGTTTATGCTGGGTGCTTCATGTACCCTACACATGGGCGGACACGTACGTGTCGATGTGTTGTACCAACGGTTTACACCTAGAATAAAGGCTTGGATCGACGCACTAGGGCACGTCATGTTCACCCTACCACTGTGTGCTTTGATAGGTTTTACCAGCCAAGATTACGTGATCGAGTCCTGGGTCGCGCGAGAAACATCTCCAGAGCCAGGGGGTATACCCGCTGTTTTTCTTTTAAAAACCCTGCTACCCATCATGGCTGCGCTGTTGGCGCTTCAAGCCTTGTCAGAAATCATCAAAGCACTAAAAATCCTCGTTACTGAGGTGGCTCAAAATGATTGAAATACCAGTTCTCATGTTTTTGACAGTTTGCCTTGTGCTGCTAGCCGGGTTTCCGGTAGCCCTGACACTCGCTGGTGTGGGCCTGATGTTCGCAGCCATAGGCACCATTTCTGGAACATTTGATGCTGGCTATCTAGCTGCAATTCCTGCCAGAATTTTTGGCACCATTGGCAATGAAACGCTAATCGCAGTTCCCTTGTTTATTTTGATGGGGAATATCCTTGAGCGCGCAAAAATCGCCGAAGATTTGCTACGGAATATGGCCCAGTTATTTGGAAGTCGACCCGGTGGGCTTGGTGTGGCCGTGGTGCTGGTAGGTGCACTATTAGCTGCGAGTACCGGCATTGTTGGTGCAACCGTGGTCACGATGGGGCTGTTATCGCTTCCCTCTATGCTGCGCGCCGGATACAGCCCAGCCCTCGCAACCGGTACGATTTGTGCCACAGGCACTCTCGGCCAAATTATCCCACCATCGATCGCTTTGGTTTTGTTGGGTGATGTCATTGCCAGTGCTTATCAACGTGCCCAACTAGAAATGGGCGTTATAAATACCGCCACCGTCTCTGTAGGCGACCTATTCGTCGGTGCACTGATTCCAGGCCTTATCCTTGTCGCGCTTTACCTGGTTTGGATTTTACTCATTGCGCGGATTACACCCGACCGTGCCCCTGCGATTGCTTCAGAGGGGGCTTCTGTTTCAGAGTTGCTGAACGCTTTGTTGCCGCCGTTCATACTAATCGCGTTGGTTTTGGGCTCAATTCTTTTAGGTGCGGCAACCCCCACTGAAGCTGCTGGTGTCGGTGCTGTCGGCGCGTTGCTTTTAGCATTGCAACGCAGGCAAATGAGCTGGGGGAAACTGCATGAAATTGGTCTGTCTACTATGCGCATTACCAGCATGGTTTTTTTAATTCTTATTGGGGCCGCTGTGTTTACACTGATTTTTCGAGGCTTTGGTGGTGAAGAACTGGTGCAGGGTTTCTTCGAGCGCATGGATTTGGGCCCTCAGGGCGCCATGCTGTTAGTGATGGTTGTTATCTTTCTTTTGGGTTTCATTCTCGATTTTATCGAAATCACTTTTGTCGTGGTGCCTATTGTTGGCCCAATCTTACTCGCCATGGGCTTTGATCCCGTTTGGTTTGGCATTATGTTGGCGGTCAACCTACAAACTTCGTTTTTGACCCCCCCCTTTGGCTTTGCACTTTTTTATCTACGAGGCGTTGCCCCAGTATCATTACCCACAGGAGCAATTTATAAGGGGGTTATACCTTTTGTCGCACTTCAAATTGGACTGCTGGCGTTGCTCTGGAGCTTCCCAAATTTAATCACTTGGTTACCCAATGTCTTGCGCTCGAGTTGAACACCTGTAACTTTCGACGCTTATAACGTTGGTGCTTATAACATTGGTGCTTATAACATTGGTGCTTGAATAACCACCAATCACGCTTTATCACCTTAGCAGCAGGCAAAAACATGACTGACCTCGATATGAATCCAACCCCTCAAGGGGAGCTCAGCCTTCAGGCTGTCGCCATGCCTGCGGACACCAACCCTCACGGCGATATTTTTGGTGGCTGGCTTATGTCACAAATGGATTTAGCCGGTTATGTAACCGCCTGTGAGGTGGCAGGTGGCAGAGTAGCTACCGTGGCGGTGGAAGGTATGGTTTTTTTGACCCCTGTTCATGTGGGTGCGGTCGTCAGCTGTTACTCAGACATTTTGGAGATAGGACGCAGTTCGGTGCGGGTAATTGTTGAAGTTTGGATTAATTCCCGGCAAGACGGAGAGCCTATCAAAGTGACCGAAGGTACCTTTATTTATGTCGCCATTGGTGGAGACAAGCGGACTCGTGCCATTCAACGTCCGGGCTCTGCCTGATCAACCTCTGGCATCACTCGCGGTAATACCTTGTCCCGTGCGTTAAGGTATGCGCGTTCTGAAATTTCGTGATATGCCCTAACGTTTTTCGAAAACGCGTCATAGGAAACCGCGATTTTTTCGGCCATGAAGTCACTCGCCCTTAATGTCGCCATAGCGTCTAGGGACTTCTCATACAGCAAGCTCAATATATCCTCTGGCAATGCGCGCAACTGGGTGCCCGCAGCCAGTAATTGTTGCAGTGACTCATTATTGCGCGCGGTAAATTCATCCAGCATATTTTGGTTCGCTGCTCTGGCTGCGTATCGAACAATAGCCTGTAAGTCGCTAGGTAGTTGATTAAAGGCTGTCGAATTTACCGTGAATTCGAGCATAGCGCCCGGTTCATGCCATCCCGGGTAATAGTAATATTCTGCCACCTCATTAAGCCCAAGGGTACGGTCGTTATAGGGACCTACCCATTCAACCGCATCGATTACACCTGTTTGCATTGAAGTGTAAACCTCGCCGCCTGCTATCCGTACCGCAGTGCCTCCTGCTGCGTCAAAAACCTCCCCAGCAAGGCCTGGAATACGCATCTTCAAACCGGATAAATCTTTGGCGCTGCGCAGCTCTCTATTAAACCAGCCCGCCATCTGAACGCCGGTACTCCCTCCGGCAAAGGGAATAATCCCAAAAGGTGCGTACAACTCCTCCCACAACTCCAACCCACCACCGTAATGCAGCCAGCCATTCATCTCTTGCGCGGTCATACCAAAAGGCACCGCCGTAAAGAACACAGCGGCCGGAATTTTACCTTTCCAGTAGTAGCTAGCACCGTGGCCGACCTCAGCCGCACCCTGCGAGACAGCATCAAAAACTTCAAAAGCGGGCACAATTTCGCCAGCGCCGAACACACGAACTTCAAGGCGCCCACCACTCATTTCGTTAACATACTGAGCAAAGTTTTCAGGAGCAGCCCCTAAACCAGGGAGGTTTTTAGGCCAAGTAGTGACAAGCTTCCAACGAAACTCCGGGGTATCACTGCTATTGCTTGCTGCGGGCAGAGGGCGGCTTTGATCACTGCTATCTACAGCCCATAACCCCAGCACCAACACCAGTGCCGACACCAACAAGATGACAACCACGGGCAGAAATCGCTTTTCAAACATACACAGCACCTTCGCCTATTTTTGAGATTGTTGTACTCGGCCTTTATCAATTCAGAGGGTTTGTAGGTTGGCATACTGTAATACCAACCACTTCGATCCCTCGGCAAAGCTCACCTCTACACGCGCATTAGCCCCACCACCCTCAAAATTTGTCACAACGCCCTCACCAAAGACCTGGTGCATAACACGTTGGCCCAGGCTGACACCACTCTCTATGTGAGCCGCACTCGGGGTTGGCGACAGCGAGGACAAAGATGATACGGGGCGTGAGATGGAGGCGCCCAATCGAACCTCGTTCAGGAGTTCAGAAGGAAGCTCACGTACAAAGCGTGACGCGGTATTATAAGACTCAGACCCGTGAAGCCTGCGACTCTCAGCATACGTAAGTACTAACTTCTCCATGGCGCGAGTAATACCTACATAACAAAGCCGACGCTCCTCCTCGAGTCGTCCTGGTTCGTCAAGCGACATACGATGAGGAAACAAGTTTTCCTCCATACCAGCCAGAAAGACCAGTGGAAATTCGAGCCCTTTGGCCGAGTGCAGGGTCATTAGCTGAACACTGTCTTCATGAGGATCTGCTTGAGCGTCACCAGCATCTAAGGCAGCGCTATCTAAAAATTGCTGTAGAGAGGGTAGATCGGTGTCATCGGGGACAAAGGTCTTTGCCGCTGACACCAGCTCCTCTAAGTTTTCCACCCGAGCCTGACCCCGCTCACCCTTTTCAGCGCGGTGATACTCCACTAAGCCAGAGCTTGCCACAACATGCTCCGTAAGCTCCTCCAAGGGTAACTCTAGGGTTGTAGCGTCCATCTCATCAACAAGAACCGTAAACCCAGCTAAGGCTTTGAGCGCTCGTGATGAAAAAAGCTTCTCGTCTTGGGCAATCGCAATAGCTTGCCATAAGGGCACCTGTCGAGTTCGTGCAAGATCACGCAACTGCTCTACCGTCTTATTGCCTATGCCCCTAGGGGGCAGATTGAGAACTCGTTCTAATGCAGTATCGTCGCTACGCCTTATTAATAGGCGCATGTAAGCCAACGCATTTCGAATTTCTAGGCGCTCATAAAAGCGCTGGCCACCATAAATGCGGTAGGGGATTTGCGCTCGTATCAATGCCTCCTCAAGCACGCGAGACTGGGCATTAGACCGATACAAAATGGCGCTGGAGCGCCTGGTGTTTCCGTCGGACACCCACGCTTCAATGCGCTCGACAATAAACCTAGCCTCGTCCTGCTCATTAAATCCAGCATACAAACTGATCGGATCTCCAGCATCTCCCGCCGTCCAGAGTTCCTTACCCAAGCGCCCGAAGTTATGACTAATTAGGCCGTTGGCTGCTTTGAGAATTGTTTGAGTTGAGCGGTAATTTTGCTCAAGTCGAATTGTTTGCGCAGGACTAAAGTCCTCACCGAATCGATGGATGTTTTCAATTTTGGCACCACGCCATCCATAAATGGACTGATCGTCGTCTCCAACAGCCACAACCGGAATTGTTTGACCGGCTAAGACCCTCAGCCACGCGTACTGAATCGTGTTGGTGTCCTGAAATTCATCTACCAAAATAGTACGGAATCGGCGCTGATAATGCTGCAAAGTTTCCGGAGACTTCAGCCAAAGCTCGTGGGCGCGCAGAAGCAGTTCGGCAAAATCAACTAATCCACCACGCTGACAAGTCTCTTCATAAGCGCTGTAAACACGCAGCATGGTTTTAGCGTATAAATCACCGTAAGGAGGATCAATATGCCCGGCACGCAATCCTTCGTCTTTTTGCGCATTGATATACCACTGTGCCTGCCTCGGTGGCCATTGTGCCTCGTCTAAATTTAAGTCACGGCACACCCGCTTTACCAGTCGCAGCTGGTCATCACTGTCGAGTATTTGGAAGTTTTGTGGCAGCTGGGCCTCCTGCCAGTGCTGTTTAAGCAGTCGGTGAGCCAAACCGTGAAAAGTACCAACCCACATACCCTGCGTCGGTACATCCAACATCGTTTCAATACGGCTACGCATTTCTCGAGCGGCTTTATTAGTGAAGGTCACCGATAATAAAGCATGGGTCGAGACGCCCTCAGCCCGAATAAGCCAGGCCATTCGGTGCACTAAAACCCGGGTTTTGCCAGAGCCAGCACCGGCTAATACCAGTAGATTGCCCGAATCTGCAGCCACAGCTTCACGTTGCGCCGCGTTAAGGTCAGTGAGAATATCGGAAACATCCATACAATGATTCTACCGGAAAACAGACAGGTTACCGGGTTTTAAACTAGCAACTTGCAGCGGTTTGGGGCAACTTTGGACTTGTTTTAATTAGAGAAGTCGCGACAATTAAAAAAGTTGGATAGTAAACGTGGCTAGATCCACAGAAAAACCGGTTCAATATCGTTAAATCATGGAAAGTAGAGGCAAACGAAGCAATGGATGATCACGACGAAAAGGATAAACGTCGGTTTATGACACCTCCAAAAGAATGGGGGGGGGATGGTGATGATGAGGCAGATTGGCTCATGGCCCCAGAAGAGAATTCCACTTCCCCTCAGCTTTCAAACCGTCCGGCAATTGACGATGCTGGCTGGCTCACCTCTGAGTCAGACGGTGCCGAGTTGAATGGACAAGACGATTCGTCTATGGCCGATGGTAGCTCAGCTAGCGACTGGTTTACGGGTGGCGACATCACTCGGTCCCCGGAAACAACAGCTCCTGAACAATCAGAGGGTATGTCTGCAACATCGGCTACAGACACCCAACCCCCAGAGTCAGCCGAAGCCCCCCCCACCTCAGCAGACCCACTAGAGCCCTTTAGTGCCAGCGCCAGCTCAGAGTTTTCTTCTATGGACCTGCTGACTGACCACCACATTGTGGGTACCAGCACGACAGGAAAGCTGCCGCTGTGGCCAACAATCGCAGGAATAGCGGCTGTAGTTCTGTTACTTGTCGGGGGGTGGGGTGCAATTTCAGAGCGTTCTTCTTTGCAAAACCGCATCGTAGAACTGGAAGATCAGCAAGACACGTCTCAATCACAGGGAAATCTCGATGCTGGGGATGAGGCCGTTCTTGAAGCTAAAAACCAAGCCCTTACACAACAGCTCACAACACTAAAAGGCGATTACTCTGCCGCCAACACCACCATACAGGCCCTTCAGGTTGAATTAGACAACGCTGAAAAGCTGGCTGCTGAAGCCACACGCCAACTTGAATCTTCACCGTCACCTGCGCAACAAACGGCTGCAATATCAGAGGCAAAAATAGCTGCACCCCGCACCACCCCTGTTACGCCTTCAAACAACCCCACTACACCCAGAGCTTCAGAGAGCCTTAGTGGAGGCCTGTGGTTTGCCAATGTGGCGGCGTACTCTCGCCGTGCTACGGCAGAGACTTGGGCGCAAAAGCTTCAAATAGAGGGCTACAACGCAGTGACACAAAGCGTCGATGTCGAAGGCCGTACCTTATATCGAGTTCGTGCGGTTGGCTTTAACACTAAAGCCGACGCAAAGGCCGCCGCCGCTGAACTGGAAGCAGCTTACAATTTGGGTGCCTTGTGGATTGGTAAATCTTCAGCGCCTCCAACCCCTAATGTCAGACAACAACCTCAAGCCAAGCCGGCACTGGATAAAACCATGCCACCAGCATCATCCTTAACCGCTACTGGGGGTAAAACCACTGAGTCCACCTCGCAAGAATTAGGCGGCTGGTTTATCTATGTCGACACCTACGCTCAAGGAGTCGACGCTGACAACAAAGCACAACAAATTGAAGAAGCGGGTTACGCTGCCAAGGTAGCCGTTGAGTACCGCTCTGGTGAGCTTCTTTATCGCGTGCAAATTGTTGGCATCAACTCACGAGCGCGCGGCGAAGAAATTGTTCAGGCCCTCGCTGCTGGTGGCGATATGCCCAACCTACAACTGCGACAATATTGACTGTAGTTAAACCCCACACCACCAATAACGGAAATGAAACGATGAAAATGATAACAACCTCAATCGCGCTGTTACTCGTACTCAGTGCTGGGCAAACGCTAGCTTCTGATTGTGACATGCCAACATTACCCACCATCCCAGATGGCGCCTCGGCTACCATGGAAGAAATGATTGAAGGACAACAAGGCGTGAAAGCTTTCCAAGCCGCAGCTGCCGAGTTCCGATCTTGCCAGGACGTTGCCATGGCAAGACTCAAAGCCTCGGTTGAGGAAGGTAATCCTGATGCAGCACCAAAATATGAGGCTGCAACCGAGGGTTACAACGAGTCCGTAGCCCTGGAGGAGCAGCTTGCGGAGCAGTTTAATCAAGCTATCCGCGCTTATAAGGCTGCCAACCCAAGTTAATACACCGAATTGACCCGCGGGGGTGCACAGGTATTTGCTTCACGTACTGAAGGCACCCCTAATCTTTGTTTTAACATTCAGCAGCACCTGTGCTTGGTGCTGACATTAAAATTCTTCTGGCCCGCCCCCGAACAGAGACCCTGCACTTATAATTTATTTAAATTATGGTATGGGTTAATTCTCTTCAAGTAACCCCTTTACTTCTAAAACAGCCGTCAGTTTTTTTATTTTGCTAAGACAAATAATTCCAAAAACGAAGCCTAATGTCCCCAACGAAAACTCCAACATCCCAAATACTTCCACCATCAACTCCTTTTTTAACTCAACCGCTCCTTTCAAAATTTCGTATCCGTCCGCTTTATCCTCACCCTCCCAGTTAAACGCCTCGCCACGCCTCTCTCTTTGATCGCCGAACGCTCGATAATTACTTATAAATCGCGTGACTTACCTTTTCGTCTTCAGCGAAGGTTATCTCACAGCGAACTAAATTTAGGTGGAGCGCACTGCTATGTGTAACGCGCTTGCCCTGTTCGGATTTTTCAATCTTGTAATCCGACAAATTAGCAGTATCGAGTTGTCTTACGACACTAGAATAAGAAACACCCGATTTGAAGTTTCCGCACAGGTAATAAATTTCATTCCTTGCCGATAACACAAAGAATGCGTAAGTCCCAACCATAAGCAGGAATAAACCGGCCAAAAGGAATGGCGTTTTTGTCACCGCGCCCCTCTCTTCGCCCACTTAACGCTCGACATAGATGCGCCTAGCAGAAGTAGGTTATGAAGCGCTTTTACGGCGTTGCCCCGCTGCCAAAACGTTAAACGGGTGCCGCAAATTAAGGCGCGAAACGAGTAAAGCGTTACCATTCGACTTTAGAATTTATTCAACAGTTACCGACTGTATTTGAACAGTGAATTCAATTTCCACCTTTGTTTCCAACCTTACTCATTGCTTCTTTTACCTCGAAAAACCATCTATTACGTTAGGAGTGTTGCCAGAAAAAAACAAATCGCTATTGAAGATATATTGATAACTGCTCTAATAAAGAAACTGAACCCGCTATAACTAATATTTAAAAATTTTGAGATGTTCATAAAAACTCCCATCATGACAAACCAAATTGTAAAGAAGTTCTGCCAACCTAAACCCAATAAACCTATTGCTAAATCATGGAATGCGCCACTTATCCCAAAAGTAACAATCGACGAAATTGTTTTAGGTAGATATCTATTAAGTGGGAAGTAGATGTATTTAGAAAGATAGAAACCCCAAATTGGATTCCAGTATTTCCAAAACAAGATATTGTTTTCTGCACCAACCGAGTTTTGAAGATTTTTTAATAGCGATGCTTTGGCACCAAGGGGCACCCCGTTTCTTTTTAAGACGTATTCAGACAGGGTCATGCTTTAAATTCACTGTTCAAATTCACTCCACGGTGACTGACTTCGCTAGGTTTCGCGGCTTGTCGACATCCGTACCTTTAACAATTGCGACATGGTAAGCCAGTAGCTGCAGCACAACAGAGTAAACAATGGGCACCGACCATTCAGCGCAATGCGGGATTTGTAGAACATGTAGCCCGGGCCCAGACTCAAAATTAGAGGCCTCGTCGGCGAACACAAACAGCTCACCACCACGTGCTCGAACCTCCTCCAGGTTTGAACGGAGCTTTTCCAGTAAATCGTTATTGGGCGCTACTGCCACTACAGGCATGTCAGCGTCAACTAATGCCAAGGGGCCATGCTTTAACTCACCCGCTGCATAAGCCTCGGCGTGAATATAAGAGATCTCTTTAAGCTTAAGTGCCCCTTCCATGGCCACAGGGTTATTAATACCTCTACCAAGGAATAGCGCGTGATGTTTAGCCGCGAAATGCGTAGCCATGGCTTTGATGGCCTGCTCCGTACCCAGAACCGCTTTAACGACAGCGGGAAGTGAACCTAATGCCGCATCTAATTCCTCACGTTTAAAATCCGCGCGGCTATTGATTTCAGCAAGCTTTCCCGACAACAACATGAGGGCAGCCAGCTGCGTCGTAAAGGCTTTGGTTGACGCGACGCCAATCTCTGCACCAGCACGAGTCAAAATCGTGAGTTCACTGGCACGGACAATCGCAGAGTGATCGACGTTGCACAACGCCAAGCGCGCGACCACATTGTCATTGGCGGCATGTTTTAGTGCGGCTAGCGTATCGGCTGTTTCGCCACTTTGAGAAATACAAACCACAAGAGTACCCGGGAGGGTGACCGATTGCCGGTAACGGTATTCAGACGCCACCTCAACCTGACAGGTGAGGCCTGCGATACCCTCTATCCAGTGTCGCGCTATTAAACCAGCGTGATAGCTGGTACCGCAGGCGATAATCTGAACCGCTTGAACCTGAGATAATAACTTTTGTGTATTTGCGCCAAAACAATCGTGACTACGCCAGTCTATCGCTACGGTGTCTTGTAATCGTGCAGGCTGTTCATGAATCTCTTTGAGCATATAGTGGTCGTAATCACCCAAACCACTGGAGTCTTCACTCACTTCGATAGTCGTTATTTGCCGATCCTCGATTTGGCCATCTTGACCATAAATTGTATAGCTACCAGCTGTGAGTTCGGCAATATCGCCTTCCTCAAGATAAACAAAACGATCGGTGACCGGCCGTAAAGCCAAGGTGTCAGAGCCCGCGTAGGTTTCACCCATACCAACACCCAACACTAAAGGACTCCCCGCACGCGCAACCACACAACGCCCTGGAGACTGGGCGTCTATAACCGCCAACGCATAAGCACCCTCTAAACGTGGCAGTACCTGCTGAACTGCCTTAAGCAGAGAGGGCTGGCCAGCTATTTCTGCATTGATAAGATGAACAATCACTTCAGAATCGGTATCGGAGGAGAAGCACACTCCGCTCGCTAGGAGTGACTCGCGCAGTACCTGATGATTTTCGATAATACCGTTGTGGACTAAGCCAATGCGATTTCCACTGATATGTGGGTGCGCATTTTCCTGATTTGGCACCCCATGAGTGGCCCACCGGGTATGGGCAATACCGGTTGCTCCCATAACAGGAGTGACTGTTAACGCCTGCTCCAACACCGCAACTTTACCAGCATGTTTACAGGGCTGTAGGTCACCATTGCCATTAACTACGGCAATGCCTGCTGAGTCATAACCTCGATACTCTAGGCGTCGCAGACCCTCAAGGAGAATCTCTGGCACATCCCGTTGAGCGACGGCGGCCACTATTCCACACATGCTTCAGTCCTTTTTCTTGTTGGGGCGCTGCCAGCCAGCAATGTTTCGTTGACGGGCACGACCTACCGCGAGCTCTTCCCTTGCTACGTCATTAGTCACCACCGAGCCGGCCGCCACAAAAGCGCCATCTGACAACGTTACTGGGGCAACAAGGGTGCTGTTAGAGCCCACAAAAACCCCATTACCAATAGAGGTTTTATGCTTATCAATCCCATCGTAATTGCAGGTAATGGTACCGGCGCCTATGTTGGTATTGGGCCCCACTGTTGTATCACCAATGTATGCTAGATGGTTTGCCTTACTACCCACACCAAAGGTGGTATTTTTAGTTTCTACAAAATTCCCAACCCGAGCAGCGTCAGCTAGAACACTTCCCGGTCGTAAGCGTGCATAAGGACCTATGCGGCATTGCTCTCCGATAACAGCCCCCTCAAGGTGGCAAAAAGGTTGTATATCGGTTCCCGAACTGACATCAACGTCCTTCAATACGCAGTGAGCGCCGACCCTAACACCATCACCCAAACGCACCTGACCTTCAAAAACCACATTAATGTCGATGACCACATCGACACCACACTCTAGTTCACCTCTAATATCTATACGTTGACGATCAGCCACTGCGACACCTGAGGCCATGAGGGCGTCAGCTCTTTTGCATTGCATTAGGCGCTCTAGCTCTTGCAGCTGAACGAGATCATTTACACCGTACATCTCAAGGGCATCCTCGGTGACGACCACTTCGACGGCGATGCCTTGCTGCCTAGCGAGACCTAAAACGTCGGGAAGATAGTACTCTTCCTGCGCGTTGTCATTGCTCACAGACTTCAATAATGATGCGAGCTGATCCGCTGGTGCGGCTAAAACCCCCGTATTAACCTCACAAATAAGGGCCTCTGACTCGCTGGCATCCGCCTGTTCGACCACAGCCAGAAAGCCGCCTGCTTCATCACGAAGCACGCGCCCATAACCTCGAGGATTCTCCAGACGAGCAGCCAACATCATTGGCTTACGCTGAGCACCTCCAATTAGTGCTTGAAGGGTGGACGCAGTGATTAATGGCACATCGCCAAATAATACCAGCACGACACTGTCTCGCTGACAAGCTGGTAGTGCGCAGCCCACCGCATGACCTGTACCCAATTGCTCTTTTTGAGAGTGAAATTTAAGTTCTTGTTGAGAAAGTGTCTTCTGAACAGAATCAGCACCGTGCCCTACAACGACATGAATCTGACTAGGATCCAGAGCCCTAGCTGTGTCAATCACATGCTGCAGTAAAGGCTTGCCAGCTAAAGTATGTAAAACCTTAGGCAGCGAGGACCGCATCCGAGTCCCTCGGCCTGCTGCCAAGATAATAACCTCAAGGTTTTTTTCCATAAGAGCAAATCGGATTTACTTGTTGAGATGAGACTTTAACAGGGGATAGGGTTTTTAAAGACCAAAAAAAACCGCCTAAAAGGCGGTTTTCTTACTTGACCTGTCAACCTCTACCGGCGCGGCCTTTCATTTTTCTGAGAGTTGCTAATTGTGCAGCAGCTTCGGCAAGCTGAGCAGACGCTCTGCCATAGTCCAGTTCACCGCTTTGATTAGCCAGTGCTTCTTCAGCAGCTTTTCGCGACTCTTCAGCAGCTGCCTCGTCTACATCAGCAGCTCGCAGTGCGGTGTCAGCCAAAATAGTAACAACATCGCGCTGCACTTCTAAAAAACCACCCGAGGCATAAAACACCTGCTCTGAACCGCCCTGCTCAACGAGACGCACCGGCCCAGGCACCAGGGCGGTAAGCAATGGAGCATGTCCGTAGCAAATTCCCAGCTCACCTTCTGAACCTGTAGCGACAAGCAACTCTACCAGACCCGAGTAAATCTGGGCCTCGGCAGACACGATGTCACAATGAATGGTCATAGCCATAACGTACTACCCCGCGGGACTAAAGCTTCTCAGCTTTTTCCACGGCCTGCTCAATAGAGCCCACCATGTAAAAAGCCTGTTCCGGAAGGTGGTCGTATTCACCGGCTAAAATCCCTTGGAAACCTGAAATAGTGTCTTTTAGTGAAACATAGACTCCTGGTGAACCGGTGAAAATTTCTGCCACATGAAAAGGCTGTGACAGAAAGCGCTCCATTTTACGAGCCCTCGCCACCGTCAGCTTATCTTCCTCAGACAACTCATCCATACCCAAAATGGCAATAATATCTTTAAGCTCTTTATAACGCTGCAATACTGACTGCACGCCACGAGCAACATCATAGTGCTCTGTACCAATTACTAACGGATCTAATTGACGCGACGTTGAGTCCAGTGGGTCTACCGCAGGGTAAATACCTTTGGCAGCAATATCTCGGCTTAATACCACGGTAGAATCTAAGTGGGCAAAGGTTGTCGCTGGAGACGGATCGGTAAGGTCGTCCGCAGGAACGTAAACCGCTTGAATCGAGGTGATTGAACCTGTTTTAGTTGATGTAATACGCTCTTGGAGCACGCCCATTTCCTCAGCGAGGGTAGGCTGATAACCCACAGCTGACGGCATACGGCCCAACAGCGCCGACACTTCTGTTCCCGCCAAGGTGTAACGATAAATATTATCAACGAACAGCAAAACGTCGCGGCCGTCATCCCGAAATTTTTCTGCCATTGTGAGGCCAGTTAGAGCAACACGAAGCCGGTTTCCTGGGGGTTCGTTCATTTGCCCGTAAACCATGGCCACTTTCGACTGGTCCATATTTTCCACATTAACAACGCCAGACTCCTGCATCTCGTAGTAGAAGTCATTACCCTCTCGGGTTCTCTCGCCTACACCAGCAAAAACAGATAGGCCCGAGTGCTCGGTTGCAATGTTGTTAATGAGCTCCATCATGTTGACGGTTTTTCCCACACCAGCACCACCAAACAGACCAACCTTGCCGCCCTTTGCAAAGGGGCAAACGAGGTCAATAACCTTAATACCGGTTTCCAAAACTTCCTCTGAAGCGGCGAGCTCGTCATAAGCAGGGGCTGCACGGTGAATGGCGCTGCGTTGTTGCTCGCCAATGGGCCCCTTCTCGTCAATAGGGTTGCCCAGTACATCCATAATACGGCCCAGAGTTTCTGTGCCAACAGGAACAGAAATAGGAGCTCCGGTATTTTCTACTGACAAACCACGGCTAATACCCTCGGATGAGCCCATAGCAATCGCACGTACAATGCCATCACCGAGCTGCTGCTGCACTTCTAGGGTCAGACCTTTTTCACTGACGGACAGTGCATCGTAAACCCGGGGTACGTTGTCGCGGGGAAACTCGACATCAATAACCGCGCCAATCACCTGTACGACTTTTCCACTACTCATCTTGCAGTCCTCTGTTTCTTTCGCTCTGTGGCCGCAATCGCGCCACCTATTAATTCAGGGTTTATTTCTTTTGTGGCTAACCAATGGCCGCGGCACCACTGACAATCTCCGCCAGCTCCTGAGTAATTGCCGCTTGGCGTGCTTTGTTGTAAACCAACTGAAGCTCATCTATCAGATCACCGGCGTTATCACTGGCGCTCTTCATGGCCACCATTCGAGCTGCCTGCTCACACGCACCGTTTTCCACAACGGCTTGGTACACCAACGACTCCACGTACCGAACGAGTAACGCATCGAGCAGTTCACGGGCATCGGGCTCATATACATAGTCCCAGTGGTGTGACAGGTTGGCATCCTTTGAAGGTTCTAAGGGCAGCAATTGCTCCACCTGCGGCGTTTGAGTCATGGTATTCACGAATTCGTTACTCACCAGATACAACGTGTCGATACGACCCTCAACGTAAGCGTCGAGCATTTGCTTAACGCCTCCGATGAGTTGATCCACAGTGGGCTCTTCACCCACATCTCGGACGCTGGCTACAACATTGCCACCCACGCTCTTAAAGAAGGCTAAGGATTTCGCTCCGATCAAACAAAGATCAACGCCAATACCTGCCTCGTTTTGAGGGCGCATTTGCGCAATTGCCGCCTTAAACAGATTGATGTTCAAGCCACCACAAAGACCGCGATCTGTAGATACAATAATGTACCCTACCCGCTTGAGTTCTCGTTGCTCCATGTACGCGTGCCGATATTCGGGTACGGCGTTGGCAATATGCCCAACCACGTCACGAATACGCCGGGCGTAGGGTTTTCCAAGCTCCATGCGGTCCTGAGCGCGCCGCATCTTACTGGCCGCCACCATCTCCATAGCACTGGTGATCTTCTGAGTACTTTGAATACTCGAGATCTTAGTGCGAATTTCCTTACCAGCAGCCATATTCGGTTACCAAGCCTGCGTTGACTTAAATGTGTCAATAGCTGCTTTGAAGGCCGCTTCCCGGTCGTCATTCCAACCACCATCTGCAGCAATTTCAGACATCAACGCACCATGCTCAGCATGCATATAAGCCAGTAATGCGGTTTCGAGGTCACCGATTTTATCGACCGGAACGTCACCCAGCTGATTTTCGTTAGCGGCGTACAAAAGAACCCCCATCTCAGCAATTGACAGTGGCGCATACTGCTTTTGCTTCATCAACTCGGTTACACGTTCACCATGATCAAGTTGTGCTTTCGTTGCGTCGTCTAAGTCTGATGCAAATTGAGAGAACGCTGCCAGCTCACGATACTGTGCAAGTGCGGTTCGAATACCACCCGAAAGCTTCTTCACAATCTTCGATTGGGCAGCACCACCTACTCGAGAAACCGAAATACCTGCGTTCATTGCCGGACGCACACCGGCGTTAAACATATCCGCTTCCAAAAATATCTGACCATCGGTAATGGAGATTACGTTAGTCGGTACGAAGGCTGAGACATCTCCCGCTTGAGTCTCAATAACAGGCAAAGCCGTTAACGAACCAGTCTTACCCTTGACCGCTCCATTAGTGAACTTTTCTACATAGTCAGCATTCACTCTGGCAGCGCGCTCAAGTAGACGCGAGTGCAAGTAAAAGACGTCACCGGGGTAAGCCTCTCGACCGGGTGGGCGACGCAAAAGCAGGGAAATTTGACGGTAAGCCACGGCCTGCTTGGATAGGTCATCATAAATAATTAGGGCATCTTCGCCGCGGTCTCTGTAGTACTCACCCATTGTGCAACCCGCAAACGGCGCCAAAAACTGCATCGCAGCTGGATCGGATGCGTTAGCCGCAACAACAATGGTGTGGTCCATTGCGCCATGCTCTTCTAACTTGCGAACAACAGCGGCTACTGAGGACGCTTTCTGTCCCACAGCAACGTAGACGCACTTAATGCCCGTTCCTTTTTGGTTGATAATAGCGTCTACCGCAATGGCGGTTTTGCCTACCTGTCGATCACCAATAATTAACTCACGCTGGCCTCGACCAATTGGCACCATGGCGTCGATAGCTTTCAAACCAATTTGTACCGGTTGATCAACTGACTGACGTGCAATGACACCGGGTGCAATCTTTTCAATGGCGTCGGTTTCTTCCGTTTCGATGCTTCCACGGCCATCGATAGGGTTCCCAAGAGCGTCTACAACGCGGCCTTGAAGAGCAGGGCCAACAGGGACCTCCAAAATCCGACCCGTACAGCGACAGGTTTGCCCCTCTGCAAGCTGCTTGTAATCGCCCAGAATAACCGCGCCCACGGAGTCGCGCTCCAAGTTGAGTGCTAAGCCAAAAATACCGCCTTGAAACTCGATCATTTCACCGTACTGCACCTCATTGAGGCCATGAATACGGATAATGCCATCGGTTACCGAGACAATCGTACCTTCGTTGGTTGCTTGCGATGTGACATCGAGCTGATCAATCCGTTGCCGAATGAT
>JAQWYY010000193.1 GCA_029253705.1 Luminiphilus sp.
GCGTCAAACAATGACACGGGGCCGACCTCTCCGGTATAAGTGCTGGGAAGCTGCGAATCTGTCTCTCTATAACCTGCGAAAGCACTCACCGTGTAATCGCTGTTGAGATCCCAATCGACGTTTAAGTAATAACCGTCGACATCGATTTGGTGACCTGCCTCCATGTTTAACAGCACATCATTGCGGTTAGTAATCGCCGCATTATCCAGGGGATCACCAGCATCCCGAGTGAACCCCAAAGTATTCCAGAGATAGCCCGTATTAGGTGGAGTATTGTTGTAGGACGGGGGAGCATCGCTGTCGTCTCGTACCATTTCGTAAGCAAGGTTAATGTCTAGCGCATCGGTGGGCTGCCAACGTAACTTAAATCGGCCGCTGAACACGTCGTCTCCACCCACATCAGCACCGTCCCCCTGCCCTGAGGTTCCAGCCAATGGGAAGCCCACACCAAAGTCAGCAACCGGTCCGTAAGCCGCACTGTTGGAGTACCAGCCGTCTGACTTCATGTACACACCAGCGGCTCTAAAAGCCAGATTATCGCCAATAGCCAGGTTGAGAATCCCCTGGCCTTCGTAGCGTCCATACTCAGCAACTTGCCCTCGCACTTCGAGAGAGCTTTTATCAAGCTCCGGGCGGTTTGTCTTTACGTTAATGGCACCCCCTGTGGTGTTTTTGCCAAACAGCGTGCCTTGGGGGCCTCTCAGAATTTCAACGCTGGCGATATCGAGCATTTCAATATTCGCCGTTTGAATGTGAGGAATGACAAAGTCATCGACGATGACGCCGACTTGATTTTCGTAATACAGAATAATGCCGTTTTGACCCACACCCCGGATCGCAAAGTTTGCAGAATTAAAGCCCGGTTGTTTGCCCGCCACCACATTGGGTGCGAATATCGCAATGTCCAACAAATCTCGAGGCACCGCCCGTTGTATTTGCTCTGCGCTGACTTGTGTCACCGCAATAGGCGTTGACTGTATATCCGTCTCGGCTCGACGCGTAGCCGTAACCAATACTTCCTCAAGTTTGGCTTCATCTTGCGCAGAGGCTGGCATGGCTGTGGCGAAAAGCGCAGGGACGATTGCCGCTGCTAACGGTGTAATCTTGAATACGGGTTTTTTCAGAGAAATTTTCGCTGTTGTCATGATGGGCAGACCTCTATTTTTTTAGTATGGAGCGCCATAAAGACCGGCGCTCGTAGTGTTATCGCCAAAAAAAGGCCTGTCGTCAACCCAGCACGTCATCTGCAGCAGAGTTTTCGTAAAACCGCCCAAATAATCCCCCTATATCGGCGTTTCGCTAGTCTCCTCTGCAGTGAGGCAGTCCTCTAAGCAACTTAGCTCTTGGGGAACCTTTTTCAGCAGCTACAGCACTTAAGACTCCATGAGCTGGCATCGATGACCCTCACAAATTTCGCATTAGGACATCCGCGAATCCGGACTGAAGTTAAAAAAGGGCGCTGGTAAATTTATGTCCAGAATAGTTGACGATAATTCTGAATACAGACTCAAAAATCTTGCTGGCTAAGGCTTAAATCCGTACCTCGTCACTGTGGGGCGCTTGGCCGCTGTCCTAGACATGACAGAAAACTTGCCCGAGGGCTTCTCCAAACCTTTTGGAGAAAGCGTCACGCTTTCTGCCGATACACCAGTATCGTTACGAACCCTTGCCATGCTGGACCAAAGCTTCGCCCAACGTGCGAGCGTTGAAAACATAATCAATACTGCCGTCTTCTTTAAAGTAGGTTACTGCACCCTCCCCCAAAAACAGCATTTCGGTTTCCTCGACACAGTGTGCGTCAACATGCGTGGCAAAAATGGGTTCAAAACCATAGGTCCCGGGTTTGGCTCGACCCACGTCGTAAATGAGCTCGCCTTTAGTGACGAAAAACTGGCCAGTACCCTCATGGCGATGCGCTTGAAAGCGCGCCCCGGGGGCCATGTGCACGTAGAGAGCCCATTGACCTGTTTGCTCACAGAGCCGCAGCACTTTGAAGTGCGTGCCGCCTCCTACATCGAGCCAGTCCATCACGGTTGTATCAGCGAGAACATCGCCGTGTTCAGAGGTAATGACGCCTTTTTGATTCACTTTATTTGCTCTTGGTGGATAATGTAAATGCGATCAAATGATCACCCGGGGGCGTTCCCAAAGCGGCATGGCCCCCAGCGGCAACAACAACATATTGCTCTCCGTTCGACAATTCATAGGTAATCGGCAACCCATGAGCCGTCGTTGGCAGTCGTCCCTTCCAGAGTTCGCTCCCCGTTTCAGTGGCAAAGGCGCGCAAATAGCGGTCAGTTGTTGCAGCGATAAACGTCAGGCCCGATGCGGTCGTCACCGGACCTCCAATATTTGGCGAGCCCTTGATATACCAAAACGGAAACGGCGCCATGTCTCGAGACGTTCCCAGCGGCACTTGCCACTGCACCTCACCCGTGACGAGATCAATACCGGCAAGGGTTCCCCAAGGTGGTGGTGTGCAGGGGGCGCCCAAGGGCGAGACGAATCCCAACCAGCGTCGATTGCAGTAGGGAGTACCCTCTGAGGGCTCATTTAGAAACTGTCCATGGGCAATGGGGCCCGGTTCGGCATCAGGACCGCAGTCATCTCGCGGCAATAATTGCACAATAGTGCCGACATGCTGAGTGTTAACCACAAGGATATTTCGATTGGGGTCGAGTCCCGGGCCACCCCAATTTTGCCCTCCAAATGCACTGGGCATATGCAGCGAGCCCTCAAGAGATGCTGGGGTAAACGGCCCTTCGTAGCGCAGCCCTTCCAACACATCGGCGCAGGCCTTGCGGTCCCAGAAGGTCAACCCCCATATGTCGTCCTGATCACCCGGCAGATCCAGCAACGAGCGGGGCTTACTGGGAACAGGCTGGGTGGCCGCTGTATAATCCCCGGCCACAGTGCCTTGGGGGGCTGGCTGCTCAATGACCGGGAAGAGGGGTTCCCCTGTAAGACGGTCCAGCAGAAATACGTAACCTTGTTTAGTAGTTTGCGCCAAACCATGAATCACGCTGCCATCAATGGCCACATCAAACAAAGTAGGCTGCGATGGCACATCAAAATCCCAGATATCGTGGTGGACCGTCTGGTAGTGCCAAACAACTTCACCCGTATCACCCGAGAGGGCGACGACCGAGCTGGAATAGTAATCAGAACCCTCTCTGTGGCCCCCATAATAGTCGGGAGAGGTATTTCCTGTGGGTACGTATACCCGGTTAAGCGTCTCGTCGACAGAAATAAAAGACCAAACGTTACTGGTGCCTGGCTGGTATTGCCGACCCTGTTCTCTTGGGCTTTGCTGGGCATCGGTGTTGGCAAGGGCAGCATCCGAAGCAGACTGCCGACCCGCCTCGGATTGTGGGTTGTTACTGCTGCCCGAGGGAAGTACCGGCTCCCAATCCCAGATCAACTGCCCGTTAAGTAAGCTATAGGCTCGCACGACACCACTGGGAACATCCGTTGAAATATTGTCGGCAATAGCCGCACCTGTGATCAGGAGGCTTCCCAAAATCGCCGGGGGTGTATTAAGTGTGTAGTCACCCGGCGCATGAGGGCGCAGACCTTCACGTAAATTTATCTCAGCTGCAGGACCAAATTGGCAACGCTGTCCCGTAAAGGCATCTAGCCCAATGACCTTGGCGTTCATCAGCGGCGCAACAATGATGCTGTGACAGGCTTGATTTTCTGCAGTTTCTGGATGCTGCCATTGCGTCACGCCTCTACAGCGCGGCATAGCATAGTCAGCCAAATTAATGTCGGGGGTATAACTCCACTGCTCTTCACCAGTTGCCGCATTGACCGCTATGATCCGATTGAAGGGCGTGCAGATCACAAGGTTGTCGCCAGATAGTATCGGTGTGGCCTGCCAGGAGGATTGCAGGGGAATTTCTGCCTTTAATCCATCCCGAAAATTTGTTCCTTCGCGAAAATCTCCAGATCGGTGCGTCCACGCCACCTTCAACTGTGTCACGTTGTCAGGTGTAATGGTGGTCGCACTGCTAAAATGGCCGCCGCCTGGCTGCCCACCCGGCAATGGCCAATCAGCATTTTGGCTAAACACAAGGCTGGACAAAAGAGCCAACGCACCAACTAAAGCGACGATAGCCACTGACTTCTTTTTCATCGATAACCTCGTAATATCTGTATGACTATTGCAACGATTCGACCTGCACGAAATCTGCCAACGCCGTCAAAAACTGAGCACCCTGAGCACCGTTTACCCAGCGATGATCACACCCCAAGGTCACGTCTAGGCACTCTTTGGGCTCAAAAGCTTGCAGGTCTTCGTTCCAAACCGGCTGAGCTTGAACCATGCCGACGGAGAGCACCATGACCTGCGGTGGCGTCACCATAGCCGTAAAAGCCGTGACGTCATACATGCCCAAATTGCTAATCGTAATCGCTGCTGGCAGCTGATCTGATGCTGTAAGCTTTCCTTGACGAGCTCTGTCCACTATCTCGGCAACCCGTTGTGCTAACTGTGGGACGGCTTCGTCGGGTTCATCGCCAACCACGGGGGCAGATACCGCGCCATCGGAGCGAGAAACGGCCAAGGCAACATTGAATGTTGGGACGGTACGTATCGTGTCTCCCTGGAACTCAACATTTAGTTCAGGGTGTCGCGCCAGCGCAGCACGTAGCCCCTTGACTAAGAGAAGCGTAATCACGCTCTTCAAATTTGGGTTTTCACGCTTTAACGCTGCGATAGCTGGGCCTACGTCAAGACGACGTTGAAGGTGAAACAGAGGCACTGTATTTTGCGCACCTACCAAGGTTTGGGCGACGCGACTCTGCGCTGGGGAAAGAGCCTTCCCACTGGAACCGGGGTCTGATGCCGCACTCGCAACCGCCCGATCAATATCTTCTTTCAGAATGCGGCCATCATAACCAGTGCCGGTAACGTCAGCAGCAGAAAGCCCTGCCTTTTCGAGCTTTCGCCTCAATGCTGGACTAATTTTGATGGGGGCAGTGTTCGCCAGCGACGCCGGCGACTCCACATTTTGGGCCGTCGGCGCAGGCTCTGGGACCGCCGGCTCGGCAAGTTTTTGCTTGGCGATAAATGCCTCCAGCTCTGCGGG
>JAQWYY010000198.1 GCA_029253705.1 Luminiphilus sp.
GAGACTTTTTTTAGCCCAAGGTAGCGCCCATCAGGTGATATTTGAATGTTGCTGATGGCGGCCCGGCGAGCCCATTGATCTATGGGGTAAGGAGTCGCTGTTGCCCAGTTGGACGAAAGAAGGGTAAGTGCAAGAATGGCAGTAAGAACACGAAGCATTGTGGTGTCCTGTGTCAATAGTTGAGTGAAATGCGGAGGCGCGCTTTCACGCGCCTCCAGCTACAGTTACAGGCTTTACCTCTGTAGGCCTTAGCTTCCGCCCATGCGATAAACGACGTCAAAGAATATGGTTCGACCCTGCAGGTCATAACCGTAGCCGATGGGCGTATTGGAGTAGGAGAGAACCTCACTACCGTCTACAGTGGGTGGTTCTTTGTCAAAAACGTTACGTATGCCTGCGCCTATGGTCCACGAATCAGCATCAAAAAAGAGTGATGTGCTGTGAAGCAGGTAGCTGCCAGCTTCGGCAAAATCCCGGCAAAGCACATCATTGGGTGGTCCAAAACAAGTTTCAGACGCACCGGCTACTGAATCGAAGGGGTCAACGCTTTCAGGGTCTTGGCCGACACTGTCGAGGTACCGAGTTTCCCAAGTTGCTGTCCAGCGGTCCCAGGTAAAGCGCAATGCGAGCTGGGCCTGCCACTCAGGGAAGCCCCATTCACCTTGGTAGGTTTCTCTATCAACGCTGTCATCAGGGTTTACAAACTCAGTTGAACGCTCTAGCAGCTTGCTTGCGGTTAAGTTAGCCCTGAAATCGATGGGCACGCCCACATTCAGTGTGTCTCCGAAGAAAATATTGTAGTCAATGCCCCGGGCTACTTCTTGGTCTCGGTTAATGAAACCCAAGTCCATTGAAGTAATTTGTGGGTTGGTAGGATCAGAGAGGTCTCTGGTGATTCGGTTACAAAAGACACTAGCGCCGTTGCCGGCTTCATCGCCATAGCAATCACTAATGATGAAGCCCGTTGAAGGCTCAATCACTGTGTTAGTGATGTCGATCTCGTAGTAGGTCATGCCCATTGAAAAATCAAACTTGTTGCTGAAGTCCTGCTCAAAAGCAAAGCCCACGGTCCACGACTCAGACTCTTCAGGATCCAGCTCGAGGGAGCCGCCCTGAGAGACTTCGACACTAAAGGTATTGAAGCCGCCGTTGTCCGCAATTGTAGGATCCACGCCGGTAGCGACACAGTTAGCCAGAATCTGGGGATCGCGCTTGTCATTTTCGGGAATGTAGGCGCCTGTCAATTCGTCAAATGCACCGTCAGGAATGTAACAAGGGTCGGCAACATTGGTGAATCCAGTAGATCCGGCCAGGAACAACTCTCGGAGGTTGGGGGCACGAAACGCGGTACCCCAAGTGCCGCGAATTAAGAGGGGCTCGACAGGGCGCCAGCCAATCTTGACGGACTCTGTCGTGTTGGTTCCGTAGTACTCGTCATCGGTGATTCGTCCGGAAAGGTTCACGCTGAGTTCTGTGGCGAGAGGCTTGTTGGCAAGTAGAGGAATCTCCACTTCCGCGAAAACTTCGTTGACCTGACGGTCACCCTGTGCACCTTTGTCGCTAAAGAAACCCCAGAAGAGGCCTTCGGCCGCCACGGCATCGGGGTTAGAGCTGATGTCGTCGAAACGGACCTCTGCACCCAAGCCTAAAGCAATTTCACCAGCGGGCAGCTCAAAGATGTCGCCAGTGACATAGGCTGATGCCACGATTTGCTCGTACTCGGTGTCGAAAGTACGCGTGTCGAACAAGTAATTGCGTTC
>JAQWYY010000202.1 GCA_029253705.1 Luminiphilus sp.
CATAAGGAGACGGTTTTCCTCCAGTAACGATTCCCAGCCCGCTTCACCTAGATGGTTTTTCGCAATCTGCCAGTCTAAACCTGCCGCCTCGACGACCTTTCGTAACCCCTTATCGGCTAGCGTACTGACCCCCAGAACAAACGCATGCCGCAGAAAACTGCTGATGAGTTCAGTGCCTTTTCCTTGAGTTACAGCCCAAGGGTAAAGGGAGTAACATCGCCGTGCAGGCTCTCCAATCGGGTCGCTGAATTTGCCATAGTCAATGCCTAGGGCTCGGGCCTCTCGGGCCGCATCCATAAAAATATACATTCCCTTGATTGGCGTCGCCGGTACGCCACGCATGACCATAGGTAGCACTGGCCGCACCCTGAGAGTTACGCCTGAATCTCTTGCGAGTTGTACAGCCCGATCGAAAATTACAGCGCTATAGGGGCTACGTAACGATACATATATTTCCAAAGTCAACGAGCCGTCACTGCGTACAGCACCCCAATTAGGCTCCTGACGTGGCGCTAACATTGGCGCGCTACGATCGCCATCAAGCCCCAGCTCACCCAAACGTTGCTCCAGGTGGTACAGGCGATCGACTCCCCAATACCACTCACCGCCGTAATAAAACATGGCACCTGAATAATGTTTAAGCGCGGCCCTGCGCGCGTTTCCAGAGGCTAAGCTTACGTCGGCTTCTGTCTCTGAGGCACACCCGAATTCAGCTGCTAAGCGATCCAGCTCAGGAATATCATTAGACCAAAGCGCGCGACTCACCGGCTCAAGGGCTGACAGCCGTTTTGCGCCAGTAACCGCCGTCAAGATTCCCTGTGCCTTTTTAATCTGCGCAGGATCAAGCGCATCATTTTGCTCGGCAAATTCGAGCCCATAATCTGGCGCTATCTGGTGTGCGTCGTAACGGGACAATCGAGCAAGCATTTCAGGCTCAGCAACGTTTTTGCTAATCGATGTACTCACTAGGTGACAAACCAATTCAATATCGTAGCGATCCGCCAATTTGACGAGCAACTGTGCAGCCAAATGGCTGTAGCCGTCGTCAAGCTGATGGAAGTACTCTATTTTGTGCGGTTGCTTTTTCTTACACCTGGCGCGCTCTGTGGCAGCTCGACGTTTATTGACGGCCTTTATCGTAAACAACCGAGACAGCACCTGGGAAGACATCCAGCGGACTAAGCGATTAGGATCAGTCGTTGCTAATCCACCCTGATCTTCGAATTGTTCAGTCATACTATGTACCTAACGGTAGAGATATAAACTCAACACATCTCCTGTAAAAAAGCACGGAACAAAGCACAGCAAAGGCCCTGTCCCGCTGCCTATCAACTGCATCATCAGCGCCGAACAAAACGACGATAAATCTCCAAAGCCTGAAGCGACTTTCGGCGGCACCCTGCTTATCTTCGCCGAACCGAAGCCCTTCAACAATCGGCCAAATTGCCTAGTAAAAATTGCCGCCAAAACTGCCCATGCGCACCTCACAGGAACGCACCTTTTACTAGCCATCACTCCAGCTTAAATGCATCCAATGTGATACCCAGACTACACGCGCACGTTTTTAGCAGCCGCTTCAGCAAAAGTCGAAGGAGATAACGTCAAATCTTCCTACCCAATGACATCTAACTGCTCAACTTCAGGGGCACCGGCGAGGAGAGCACCTACCTGTTGAAAAGCCGCCGCAAAATGTGGGGTTTCACCATGAGCCTTGAGCGCTGCAGCATCGACATACTGCTCCATTACTTTGTACGTCTGAGTATCTGTTGTGCTTCTGTGCAGCGCATAGAGCATATTACCGGGCTCGTCTTCGCGCACGCGCTGTGCAAGTTCCAAAAAAGCGGTCTCGAAGGCTTCGTTTTTCCCTTCTTGCACTTTTATCGTTGCAATTAGTCCTATCGCCATCACTTATTTCCCTTAAATTTACGGTTGAACATTTAATACCCTGCTGTGCCTGAACAAAGGCTTTGGTAAAAACTGTCATCAAGGCGCTGATAACTTCCTGCCTTGGGAGGCCTCACATAAATGGCGTCTTGACCTACTTGATCTAAGTGAAAGCTTTGCTCTCTTAACTCAGTTTTTACCAGTTTAAAGGTGCCCGTTGTCTCTAGGGAAGCCTGTAAGCGGATAAACAAGGGGCGCGCATATACAGGCAGCTCTGTGTCAACCAACCGGCTGACACCTGCCATATCGAAAGTGTCCGGTGAATCGACGGCCAGTGCAACCATTCCCGCTCTACCCTCGCAACCAGGCACCTCGACGCCGTACACATTAGAGAGATGAATCTGAGGATGTTGATTGAGCACCTCAGCAACTTCGTTGGTCGACACGTTTTCCGAGCGCCAACGGAAAGTATCCCCTGTTCTGTCGACGAACTGAAAGTGGCGAATTCCAAAGGCAAAACCCACATCGATTTCTCGAATAAGGTCACCAGTATCAAACCACTGATCGCCGGCTTTTAACACGTTATGAACAACTTTCTTCCCTGTCGCATCCTTGTTGGTATACCCGTCGAAGGCGTAGTCGCTTGTTATTTCGCCCAGTAACAGCCCAGGCGTACCTGCAGGCACTTCAGTACAGTGCCCCTCATCATTGCGGAGAATTTCGCCATTTTCCTGGTCGTACGCCACCAGCGCCACCTTGGCAAAAGTTGCACCAATCGTTTTATCTTTATTAAAGAAATTTGCAAAGGACACATTGCCCTCGCTGCTGCCATAGATCTCACAAATTCGCGCGACTTCGAAACGTGTTTTAAAGGCATCCCAGACGTCGGGTCTTAAACCATTGCCCAACATTTTCTCCAGTGGGTTATTTTTCTCTTGAGGATGTTCGGGCTGCTGATTCAAGTAGCGGCACAGCTCACCGACGTAGACAAAGCTGTTCGTTTTAAACTGCTGAACCTCAGACCAAAATTTTGAGGCTGAAAATTGGCGCCGTAAAAATACCGAACCGCCCGACAATATAAACGCCAACAAGCCAGGCCCTAGACCGGTGATATGGTAAGTGGGCAGGCACAGGTATAGCCGATCGGAGGGTTTCACTCGAAAGCCCAGCCGACCCAACACAGTGCTAGCCGCCAATGCTTTTCGATGCAGCATAATCGCTGCTTTAGGGAGCCCAGTGGTTCCAGAGGTGTAAATATAGAAAGCCACCTCTCCAGCCGTGACTTCTCGAGTGATGGGAATATTTTCGACACTTTGATCAGCCATTTCTGCCTTGAGATCTACACACCAATCAGGACAGGTCGAGGACCCAGAATCAGAGCACCAAAGATAGGCGCCAAAATCGCCCAAGGCTAACGCTTCGCGACTCGCCTCAATGACCGAAGTACGCTCATCGCCAACAATAATGTGATTAGCTCCGGCGGCTTGCACACAATGCACCAGACCTGCCCCAGTTAGGCTGTTATTGATCAACGCGCAACTTGCACCTAGTTTGAGCGTCGCTAACAAACTCAAAACAAATTCAGCTCGGTTCTCCATCAGTAACGCAACACTGTCGCCCCGCGTTACACCCCGCGCCTGCAGAACTCGAGCAAAACGATTGACCCATTGATTGAACTCACGGTAAGTCCACTCGCGTCCTTCAAAAATCAGCATTACACGGTCGGGGTGATCGGCCACCGTATTCTCGAAGGCGCGGGCCACTGAAGTGGTTTCAGTGTGTGCGGGCATTTTAAAATTGAGGGCCGGCAATAAGTGACGCATCTCACCAAAAACTCGGGCAACCTCCTTTACTTTTCGGATTTTTTCCAACATAACTTTTCCCCCAAGGCTACACTTAAAACCGCCTGCCGACCGATATCGTCCTGTCTCATTTATCGGGTAGCGCCGTAACACGCTCCCATTCGGCAGAACGACTTATAAATCCTATTTTAACTTTGAAGCGCATGATGATTTCTTCAAACAGCGTTATTTCCGCCGGCTTGTACTCTCCCAGTGGTGGCGCAAACACCTCGGCCTTCCAAGTATTTTCCGTAGCACTCTGCACTTCAAGATTGCGTACCACTGTAAAACCCACGGCATCCGGGTTTTTATCATTTCTAACAACTACACCCGCATTGCTATTGGCCTCGAATTGAATCCAAACCGGTTCGCCCTGTCGTTTCCAAAGCCCTTCAATCGTGCCGGCCAAAAGCTGCGTAGAAAAAACTAAAAATACGACGAAAACACTTCCTCGAATCATTATGAACCTCTCTGCCGTTGAATTTCCGATTGCCTTTTACTAAATAGTCTAGTCAGTACACACCGATCATCTTGGTTGTTGCGCGAAAGGGCAAACCGACCTCCTGATCTGGTAATAGCGGTAATATTTCTGGCTGCCACATCGCTGACCATGCGCCAACCGATTCAAGGGTGTCCCTCGTCATTTTTTGCGCCTCATCAGGCAGACCCAGCCAACGCTTTCGCAATTGATCCAAGCACCAAACACGGTAACGGGAGTAACGCGCGTTCTTAAAGTCGACACCGCCGACTTGAACATCGAAGCGCTTGCGCCCACTACGCACGGCCTCAGCGTTAGCACCGAGATAAGGCAAATAACTTACGCCGATATCGTGCAACAAAGGCTTTATGTCTTTGGGCAATGTGTCGAGCCAGTCACCTTGTAAGTCTTTTGGTGTGGTGTTCCACAAACGTGCTACCCACTCCAATACCGCAGGGGCGGTTTGGCGCAAAATTTCTAACGGCACCGGATCCAGCGCGAAATGGCGGAAAAATGGTCCCGCAAGACCAATATCGGCTAATGAAGGCCTCGCACCCAGTAAATAAGGGCGGTTGTCGAAAATATTCTGCAGCTGACTGAACAAGCGCCTTACCGAGGCTTCGACGGCAGGAACGTTAGTTTCTGTCAGCCCGTCGCCAGTCGTGTAACCTCGACGCTGCCGCTGACAAATAAAGCGCCGCTTCAACCAGACGGGTAACCCGACGGACTCCATCACTTCACTAGCGAGGTGCCACGATGCAAAGCGGGCTCCCTCAGTGTAGTGCCACCGATAATGCATTGCTGGTCGCCACCACCACTCGTCAGCCCAGTCCTCGATCAAATGAGCAACGAAAGCCTGATGCGGGTCAGGTGGGACCAGAGCGTTATCAGAGAACTTTGACTCAAACCATTCGATCATCTTTGTCGTGTCAGTGAGCCAGCGTCCATCGGCAAGCTGCACCGCGGGCATCTGCGAGACCCCAACCTCTTGCTTTAACTGTCGCTCAATACGGGGGAACTGCATAGACTTGAAATGATAGGGAATACCTCTAATGCGGAAATAATTTTCCATCTTTCCAGTGAAATAAGAAATGTTCGATCCATAAAGTGTGAGTGGCGGCTGCTCCAGCACGGGCACAGTTTGTCTAGTCATCAGCAGGAAACTCCTTTCGCGACTCTCGCACCACCGCTAGTTCTGGCCCCTGTTAATAAAGCTTGAAAGAAATGGAGCAACAACCTTACCCATTAATATTTAGCATAGAATATGCCAATATACTGAGTGCCACGGCAAGTACAACCCTTTATATTGGGGCTGTGATGCGGCAAGCGCGATTTTGACACCACCAAGCCTGAGGGAACCCTAAACGTTACTAGCAGAAGCAGTCGGCGTATGCACTTTTCGGCGGAAAGCAAAGCCTTCAACCGAAGCCCTTTCACAGCTGTAACCCTTTACTTAAGTCCATAGTTATCTGAAGATTCTTAGTGCATTGACCCTACCATTGGAGCCCGTTCTTGTGGAAATCAACCAAAAAATTATTGTAGTCACCGGTGCCGGCAGTGGCATCGGTAGAGCCCTCGTTGAAAAATTTGTGGCTGACGGCGCGAAACAAGTCATCGCCGTCGATATCAACGCCGCAAATGCTGCGGAAACCGCCGGGGCGAACGCCTGTCTGGCAATGACTGCTGACGTTTCATGCGAAGCGGACATGATTCGCGTCATCGACGACGTTGAGTCTCAGGTAGGCCACATTGACCTTTTTTGTAGCAACGCGGGCTTGGCTGCAGGGCCCAGCGAACAATCTCCCGATCAAGAGTGGCAAATCAGTTGGGATGTTAACGTCATGGCACACGTGTATGCCGCTCGCCACTTAGTGCCACGAATGGTCAACCGGGGGGGCGGTTACTTCCTGAATACGGCCTCTGCCGCTGGTCTGCTCAACCAAATAGGTGGTGCAGCCTACGGCGTTACGAAACATGCGGCTGTCGGTTTTGGCGAATGGTTAGCTCTTACCTATGGCCATCAAGGCATTAAAGTTTCGCTTCTTTGCCCACAGGCAGTTCGTACCGCTATGACCGCAACCGACCCTGATCAAGTGGGTGCTGAAGGGCTTCAAGCCGCTGCCGGAGATGGCATGCTCGAAGCCGACGTAGTAGCAGACATCGTGGTAGCAGGGCTCCGAAAAGAGTCTTTCTTAATTCTGCCTCATCCCGAGGTCACCCAGTACATGCAGCGAAAAACAGCAGACTACGATCGCTGGATCAAAGGGATGAGTCGTTTTCATCAGTCTCTCACTGAAGCTTTGTAGCAAGATTCTGCAGGTTTTTATGGGCGCTTCCACGATAAGGTAATGGGCTGAGTCCTAACCGGGAGCGTCACTACGCAATCGTAAAGGGCTACTCTTTCTTCATGTTGGAGTGAAGACCTTAGGTACTGCTACTTATCCTCGATGCGTGAACAAACAAGAGATGGTATTTTGCCGAGGCGTAACAGCACGCAACTTTTCCCCTAGAAAAACCGCCAACGCTTTAGGAATCCAGCAAAACGGAACACACACAGGGTGCTCGGCATAAGCCGCGTGGGCACTGTTGTGCTGTTACTGGCATTACCCTTCTTGCCCTTATGTATCGAGTAGCCAGACACAAACACCTATTGACTTAGAAAATCATCCCTTTAGTCTTGCTTGTGACTAGCAAGAAACTTGCTCGTGCAGCGTCACAGTACTACTATCAGAGCCAAGAGAGGCCATGGTGCTTAATAAAAATCCTATCACTAGATCTAGCACAACACTTTGTAAGACAACACTGCCGACTGGTTGCCGCCAGAGCCTAAGCCCAACAAATCACAATAAATAGAAACAGGAAGCCTCACATGAAAAAGAAAGTTTTAACAACGGCAATTGCCATCGCTACCAGCTCACTGGGAGCTACCTTGTTATCACCGCAGGTCACAGCACAGGAAGTTGCCCTGGAAGAAATCGTGGTCACGGCAAGGAAGCAAACAGAGAGTTTGCAAGACGTAGGGTTAGCGGTGAGCGCAATGAGTCAAACCGAGATCGAACGCACCTTTGCTCGAGACCTGATGGACCTAGCAAGCATTTCGCCAAATTTAATTATTGACGATACTGGCCAGGGGCCCGGTGGTGTAGCTGCCATTTTCATCCGCGGAATCGGCGTTGCCGATGTCGAAAAGAACTTTGATCCAGCAGTGGGCGTGGTGGCTGACGGAATATTTATTGGAGCCAATGCCGGCTCACTCATGCGCAGTATTGATTTGGCCAGTGCAGAGGTACTCAGGGGACCACAGGGGACGCTTTTCGGACGCAACACGATTGGTGGCTTAATTAACATTACCCGCACCCAACCCACAGGGGAGCTGGGCGCCAAGGTTCGTGCGGGCATAGAAAACTACGATACCTACTACCTCGACGGGGTCTTCAACTTTGGCCTTACCGATGATCTGGCAGGCAAAGTTACGCTGGCTAAGCGCGACCAGAGTGAAGGCTTTTACGACAATGCAACCACGGGAGAAAAGGGACGTGGAGCCGTTGATTACGAGAGTTATGGCCTGAACCTGATGTGGACTGCCTCCGAGGCACTCGAACTGGAATTCACCTATCAAGAGGAGTCCACGGATCAGGATACTCCAGAATTAATAAATACAGCTCAAGACCGCCACCTGTTCTGTAACAATACCGGGCAATCGCCAGGCAATACCGTAGACTACGGCTATTGCTCGCCCTCTAGCACTGATCCAATATCTGGCGATCGCTACGTAACACTCAATCAGGGTTTGAGATCTGGCGGTCCGTCTGCAGACAGGAATAATCCCCTGTTGTTCTCCCTTGCGGCCGACGCAGTGCCTTTGCCGTTGGAGGCCTCCTTTGACACCAAAATGTACTCTGTAGAAGCGCGCTGGAGTGCGTCCGATAACTATCGCGTTGATTATCTCTTTGGGCATTGGGAGTCTGACGAAACTGCCTTCACTAACTGGGACGGGACACCTGAGCTGCTGTACAGCACCACTCGCCCCGGCAGCTATGAGCAAGACAGCCATGAACTGCGACTCACCTACGACGCAGGTGAGCGACTTAGCTTTGTTGGTGGCGTCTATTATTGGGAGAGCTCATATATTGCTGAATCCAATAGCTGGGTCGGTTTTCCTGCCCCAGGATTGATCATCGACATCTATCAGTTCACCGAGCAAGACACCAAATCTCAAGCTGTATTCTTCGAAGGTGACTACGCTGTAACAGAGGCCTTAACCTTTACTCTCGGCGGGCGATACACCGAAGATGAGAAAAAGACCCGACAAGAGGGTAATGTTGAAACCATATCTGGCAACTTTACTTCGAACCCCGAAGAGGAGTGGAGTGAGTTTACCCCTCGAGTAGGTGCCCGATACGCCTTCAACGACGACCTGATGGCTTTTTTCACCTACTCCAAGGGCTATCGCAGTGGCGGCTTTAACGGCCGTGTGAACTCCGTCGAGGAGGCTCGCGACCCATTTGAGCCAGAGACTGTGGACAACTACGAAGTGGGTATCAAGTCCGAATGGCTAGACAATCGCCTGCGCATTAACGCCAATATTTTCTACATGGAGTACGAGGATAAGCAGGAGGAACTGCAACTCCCAGATTCCAGCGGCACTGGCCAAAAGACAATCGTGACCAACGCTTCAAGCGCAACGATTCAGGGTATAGAAGTCGACGTACAGGCTTCTATCTCAAGCAACTTGAGCATAAGGGCTAATTTGGGTTATCTGGACACCGACTACGACGAATTTCAATACGCGGACATTAGCGGTAACACGGTTGATTTGTCCGCCCTTGAATTCCGACGAGCGCCTGACCTGACCGGCACGCTTGACGCCACTTACGAGTGGGATATGGCGGGGGGTAATGCTTGGGTAAGGGGTTCATACCACTATATTGGAGAACACTTTACTAATGTGACCAACTCCCCCGAACTCGAGAACAGTGCCCAGCACTTGGTAGATGCTTCAGTCAATTACGCCATGAGTAATGGCGTGCAAGTTAGCCTGTTCGGGCGCAATCTGACTGATGAGGACGGTTACTCTCACGGGTATGATGTTGCTGGATTATGGTCTTACGCAGCGACTCGCGCACCCCGCACCTACGGTGTTGAGGTGATGTATAACTTCGGGCAGTAACAGCCCCATAGAGGGAGCTCTCAGAGCTCCCATCCATAACGAGCGGTGGGAGCACCACGCTCGTTATGGGCTCCCATCCAGACCTCTACTGACCTGTTTTTCTTTGTAAGTCGATCCACTCCATTGCTCGGCAAACCTGGCACCGCTCCTATGGCAATCTTAGAACCTGTGCCGGTGAAGTCGCGCAGGCGGCAATTCCACAGGAACTTCAGATAGGCTGCTGACAATGCAACCTTCCAAGAGTGGTCTGCACAACTGTTAACAAACTCACAAGCACTACGCTCGCGCCTGCACCACATTGCTAAGTTTGGTAGCGCGTTAGCCCTAACTTACTCAAAGGCCAGGCGCCATGCTTGCTCAAAGGCCAGGTGCCATGGGCTGGTAGCATGAGGATTGCGGTGCATCTCCCACCTACAGTTCGGAGCCCCTCTAAGATTTGTTCGAGCGTGGGCGTGATAATCCTAACCCCGCGAGCCCCGCCACTATGATTGACACCCATCGACACACTTGGCCCTACACGTCGCCGCACGGGTTATTGACTGGCCTTACAGCGTTGCGATATACCGGCCGCGGTGTTGTTCAAGGAGAAATGTTATGGCAATAGAAATAAATCATCAGTTTCACGTAAGCGCCGATACCTTGTGGGAAATACTGGGCACACCAGATCGTATTGATTGGGTGCCTGGAGTGGAGCGCTGTAAGCTGGAAGGCGACGTCCGCTCGCTAACACTGCCGGGAGCAGGAAACATTAAAGAACAAATACTGTTTCACAGTGATGAGTATCGAACCCTCGAGTATTCCTGCATTGAGGCGCCGGGGCCCTTACAATCACATCGTGCAAGAATGGAAGTTATTTCTACTGCTTCTGGGTGTCAGCTTCTTTGGCAGACAGAAGTCACTCCTGTTGAGCTTGAGGCCTTTATACTTTCCAGTATGGAAGGGTGTTTAGTTCGGTTAGAGCAATTATTGGCAGCACAGCCATGAAGTAAAATACCCTCGGATCAAAAGTTCGCAGTGACGCAGTTTCGCGTAATTTGCACTTATCATGTTCGCACTCTCGGTAGGAGGGCGAATATGCATGGCACCGCTTTCGATTGATTGCCGTTCACGACAATAAAGTGGTGGCGTCTGGATCAAGCACAGATCGATCGATTGCATTACCTCCCCGTCGTACTCAGTAAGGCCCCCATTGGAAAGATGCCAAAATAATCAATAATTATGGGGAACGTGCAAGTGTTGCCAAATACCTCAGGCGCCTAATTACACCCTGATGCCAATTGGAAAGCATACCCCTACCCCAAAAACAACCTTCAGTATTTGGACCCAAATGACACACTGTCATGATTACACTGTCTACGCTTGACGACGGTTGAGCGTTACTAATAATTTTATAAAAAACCCAGGAGGTTAAGTTTTGAGCCACAAAGACTACACACAAACACTACGACATCAGCTAGTCGGCTTTGCACTGGCACCACTGTGCCTTGCAGTAGCTAATACAACTCTGGCCCAGCAAGACGAAGGTGTGATTGAAGAAGTCATGGTGACGGGTAGCTATATTCGATCCACCAGCCAAGATGAGGCGTCTCCAGTGGAGGTGCTTTCCAACGATTACATTGTCAATTCAGGTGCCGTTGATGTCGGCGAATTGACGAGCAAGCTATCGGTAAGTTCAGGCACTGAAAACAACCCTGACTCATTCACCTCGGGTGAGACCCAAGGCACCAGCAATGTAAACCTGCGCGGATTAGGCCTCACGTCCACCCTGGTTCTTGTAAACGGCAAACGCCAAACAATCACTGCAGCAACCGCCAACGACGGCAGTGTGTTTGTTGATACGAGCACCATACCCATGGCGGCACTGGAGCGCGTCGAAATTCTGAAGGAAGGCGCAACCGCCACCTATGGCTCTGATGCCGTCGCGGGCGTGGTCAACTTTATCCTACGCAAAGACTTTGAAGGCGTCGAAGTCTCTACCGGTTATGAAGAAATCAG
>JAQWYY010000220.1 GCA_029253705.1 Luminiphilus sp.
GTGGATGCGGCAACGAAGGTCGGCGCACTGATTGCAGAGAGAGCGAAGGCTGCTGGTGTAACCGCAGTTTCTTTTGATCGTGGCGGATTCAAGTACCAC
This sequence comes from Luminiphilus sp., assembly GCA_029253705.1. Lineage (GTDB taxonomy): Bacteria > Pseudomonadota > Gammaproteobacteria > Pseudomonadales > Halieaceae > Luminiphilus. The sequence continues at coordinate 100 of JAQWYY010000220.1, forward strand.
GGACGGGTCAAAGCGTTGGCTGATGCTGCGCGCGAAGGCGGATTGGAGTTTTAAGCATGGCGTACAACGATCAGAAGGGGCGTGGCGGCGATCAGCGAACTGAGGGAGACCTTCAGGAGAAGCTGGTGCAGGTCAATCGAGTGGCAAAAACGGTAAAGGGCGGCCGCATCATGAGCTTTACCGCGCTGACTGTTGTTGGCGACGGCAAGGGCCGTGTTGGTTATGGACGAGGCAAGGCGCGTGAAGTGCCAGTTGCTATCCAGAAGGCTATGGAATCGGCACGCCGTAACATGGTTAAGGTCGAGCTCGTTGACGGTACGCTTCAGTACCCTGTCAAAGCTAACCATGGTGCTTCTAAAGTTTATATGCAGCCTGCTTCTGAAGGTACCGGTGTCATTGCAGGTGGTGCTATGCGTGCAGTGCTCGAATTGGCAGGTGTACACAACGTGTTGGCGAAGTGCTACGGGTCTACCAACCCAGTAAACGTGGTTCGAGCAACTTATAAAGGCTTGCGCGACATGCAGTCACCCGATGCGGTGGCGGCGAGGCGTGGCAAGTCTGTTGAAGAAATTCTGAGCTGAGGCTAGGGATACCCATCATGAGCAAGCAAATGATTAAGGTCACCCAAGTGAAAAGTATTCACGGGCGCCTAAAGAAGCATAAGGCCTGTGTTGCAGGTTTGGGCCTTCGACGCATCGGTCACACCGTTGAGGTTGAAGACACGCCTTCGGTACGTGGAATGATTAACAAGGTGCACTACCTTGTGCGGGTTGAGGGTGAAAACCATGGCGGATGAAATGCGACTAAATTCTCTTAGCCCTGCTGAAGGGTCTAAACGTGCGGCGAAGCGCGTCGGTCGTGGCATAGGCTCGGGCACTGGTAAGACAGCCGGTCGGGGACACAAGGGTCTTAAGTCTCGCTCCGGCGGTTCTGTGAAGCCCGGCTTCGAAGGGGGCCAGATGCCCTTACAGAAGCGCTTGCCCAAGTACGGCTTCACCTCAAGGATTGGTCGCACAACGGCGCAGGTCCGATTGCACGAACTGAACCTGGTCGAAGGTGACGTCGTTGATCTCGCTGCACTGAAGAAGGCTGATTTGGTTAAAGAAGACGTTTTACGAGCCCGAGTGTTCCTTTCCGGAACCCTTGAGAAGGCCGTCAAAGTGCAGGGCCTAAAGGTAACTAAAGGCGCTTTGGAAGCGATTGAAGCTGCCGGCGGGAGCGTTGAGGCCTAATCATGGCTAACGGGATGCCATCAATGAATAACTCAGGCATGGGCGAACTCTTCGCTCGCCTGCGTTTTGTGTTGGTTGCGCTTATCATTTATCGCATCGGAACACACATTCCGGTCCCAGGCATCGATCCCGAACAGTTGGCTGCGTTGTTTGACCAAAACCAGGGCACAATCCTGGGTCTTGCCAACGTGTTTTCTGGTGGCGCGCTCGAGCGCATGAGTATTCTCGCTTTGGGGATTCTGCCCTACATATCAGCCTCGATTATCATGAACTTGATGAGTGCAGTTTCGCCTCAGCTTGAGCAAATTAAGAAAGAGGGTGAAGCAGGTCGCCGAAAAATATCTCAGTACACGCGATACCTGACGGTGGCACTAGCCTTAGTGCAGGCAACGGGTATGACGGTTGGTTTGGCGAATCAGGGCTTGGCTTTTGACACCTCTGTCAGCTTTTACGTTATCGCCATCACGTCTTTGGTAACGGGCGCAGTCTTTATGATGTGGCTGGGTGAGCAAATTAC
>JAQWYY010000233.1 GCA_029253705.1 Luminiphilus sp.
ATGATTGGTAGAAGGCGAGCGCCAAAAAAATCGACTGACGGCGGAGTCATTAATTGTTCCCGAGTGATGGTACATTTTTATGGGCGGTGTCGGGCTTTGTCGATAATATGCTGTCTCAATGTCCCTAGGTCTTGCCCATTGCGCCCTAGAGCATAGGTATCGATGCTTTATATATACGGTTGGATTTAGGGTTATGAGTGCAGCGCTTCAGGTCTTACAGACAACCTTTGGGTTTTCGCATTTTCGCGAGCCTCAGCAGGCTATTGTCGAAGCGATTATTGCTGGTGATGACGCGTTTGTTTTAATGCCAACCGGCGGGGGTAAATCGCTTTGTTACCAGATTCCAGCCTTAGTTCGCCCCGGCTGTGGCATTGTTATTTCGCCTCTCATTGCGTTGATGCAAGATCAGGTCTCGGCCATGCAGCAGTTGGGTGTGCGGGCTAGTTTCCTAAACTCAACCCTTGATACAGCCAGTGCACTTGAAGTTGAACAGGCTTTGAGCAGGGGTGATCTCGACTTGCTGTATCTTGCTCCTGAGCGGCTCAGTCAAACGCGAACACGGGAGCTGTTGCAGCGGTCAAACATTTCTCTTTTCGCAATTGACGAGGCGCACTGTGTTTCCCAGTGGGGACATGATTTCAGAGCTGATTATCTATTGCTGGAGCAGCTGCAAAATGATTTCCCCGGGGTTCCCCGGGTGGCGCTAACGGCCACTGCTGATCCAAGAACACAAAAGGAGATTATTGCTCGATTGGGTCTAGGGGAGGCAGCGCAATTTATTGTGGGTTTCGACCGCCCAAATATTCGTTATCGCATAGGATTAAAAAACAATCCAAGGCATCAGTTGTTACGATTTCTTAAAGATGAGCATGCAGGTGACGCTGGCATTATTTATTGCCTCTCCCGAAAGAAAACTGAAGAGACCTCGCAGTGGCTTACTACTCAGGGGTTTAAGGCATTGCCTTATCATGCGGGACTATCTGCGGAACTCCGAGCGACCCATCAGGCGCGGTTTCTTCGGGAAGAGGGGGTAATTGTCGTTGCCACCATCGCTTTTGGAATGGGCATTGATAAACCCGATGTGCGTTTTGTTGTGCACCTTGATTTACCCAAAACTATCGAATCATATTATCAGGAGACAGGGCGAGCTGGTCGTGACGGCGAGCCTGCGACAGCCTGGATGATTTACGGGCTGCAGGATGTCATAAAGCTTCGACAGATGCTGTCTGAGTCTCAGGGAAATGAGCTGCACAAGCAGGCAGAGCAACATAGGCTTAATGCCATGCTGGGCTTGTGTGAATTAACCAGTTGCCGACGCGTGGCGCTTTTACATTATTTCGGCGAGACCTACCCTAACCCCTGTGGCAACTGTGACAGTTGCCTAGAGCCGGCAGAAACCTGGGACGGCACCCAAGCCAGCCGTATGGCGTTAAGCGCGGTTTTCAGAACAGGCCAGCGGTTTGGGGTAAACCATTTAATCGATGTACTGCGAGGTGCCGAGACCGACAAAATTTGGCAATTTGAACATCACCACTTACCGACTTATGGAGTAGGTAAAGGACTCGATGGCAATCAGTGGCGGTCTGTTTTTCGTCAGCTAGTGGGTCGCGGCTATTTATCAGTCGATCTCGACAGGTTTGGTGCATTGAAGCTTGAGGAGCACTGCAGAGCGTTGCTAAAAGGCGAAGAAGTTATTGCTCTTCGACAAGATCAGTTGCAGAAAACCACGCGGCGTCAGACCAAATCGGCGCTACCCGATGATATTAATGTGGAGCTGTGGGAAGCTCTGCGGGAATGCCGTCGGGTTCTCGCCGAAGAGCAGGGGGTGCCGCCCTACGTAATCTTCCACGATAGTACGTTGGTGGAAATGTGCTCATCTTTACCTCAGTCGATGACAGAGTTTGCAGACCTCAGCGGTGTGGGGGAACGCAAGCTGGAAAAGTATGGAGAAAAGTTTTTGCAAACGATTCGCAATGCGTCGCCAGCATCTTGAAAATGTGCTGCGCTAGCCAGTGCATTTGGGCCTATAGGCTTAAGCGATTAAGAACTAGCTTTTCCCGTGTTTTGTCTACCCTAAACGCTATGACGATCATGCCGAGCCACTATCCATCGGCTTGACCCCACGACACAAAGCCACGTAGTTTCGTTATTTTGAAATTTTCAACTGACACTCAGGAGCCCCCCATGCCAAACGCTTATATTGTTGACGCCTGCAGAACGCCTCGAGGTATTGGCAAGGTCGGGAAGGGGGCCTTGGCTCACCTTCACCCCTCGTATCTGGGTTCTACCGTTCTCAAAGCACTCGCGGAACGCAACCAATTAAACACTTCAGAGATTGACGATGTGATTTGGGGAACCTCTTCCCAAAGCGGAAAACAATCGGGCGATCTGGGCCGTATGGCGGCGCTGAACGCGGGTTATGACATTCGTTCCTCTGGGGTGACCCTCGATCGCTACTGCGGCTCAGGAATCACCAGCGTTAGTTTGGCTGCGGCTCAGGTGATGTCTGGGATGGAAGATTTAGTTGTAGCGGGGGGTACAGAAATGATGAGTTATTACCCCTCAATTGGTGAGCCAGGTGTGCCGCCAATGCTGGATTCGGGGAATTTAGATCTGCGCGCGATGCATCCGCAATCTCAGCAGGGCGTTTGCGCCGACGCCATAGCCACAATGGAGGGTATCGATAGAGCCTCAGTTGATAAATTGGCGCTAACGAGTCAACAACGAGCGGCCCAAGCTATCGCTGAGGGGCGCTTTAGTCGTTCACTGATAACGGTGACGAATCCCGATGGGTCTGTCGCTCTGGATCACGAAGAGTTTCCTCGCCCCGAGACAACGCTCGAGAGTTTGTCCGGCCTGAAGACGGTTTTTGATGTGGTGCGCGATGTGCCTGTAGAAGCGTCAGGGACAACTTATGGTCAGTTAATCCAGCGCAAATACCCCGATTTGGAAAACTTTAATCACATCCACCACGCGGGCAACTCATCCGGTGTGGTAGATGGCGCGGCGGCCTTGCTGCTTGCCTCTGAGGATTATATTCAACGAACAGGCCTTAAACCAAGGGCGCGAGTGGTCGCTACAGCCAATCAGGGTGATTGCCCTACGCTGATGCTCAACGCCCCCGTACCTGCCGCGCGAAAAGTCTTGGCGAAGGCGGGTCTCGATATTGCTGATATAGATCTTTGGGAGATTAACGAGGCCTTCGCTGTGGTTGCGGAAAAGTTTATCCGTGACTTGGATCTCGATCGCGAGAGGGTGAATGTTAATGGCGGTGCCATGGCCTTGGGTCATCCCATTGGGGCCACGGGATCTATTCTGATCGGTACCGTTCTTGATGAGTTGGAGCGCCAGCAAAAGCGGTATGGTTTGGTTACTATGTGCGCGGCAGGTGGAATGGCCCCCGCTATTATCATCGAGCGCATTGCGCCATAGCAGCTGTTGATGGTATTGCTTCGCATCCCAATGCAATACCGCCCTGCAGGTGGTTGCAGTCTGCTATGGTCTGCGTCCGCTTGCGCCTGTGACTTGTAATGACCTCTACACTCTTTTCTTCGCTTCCGCTGAATCCGGCACAGCTCGACGCTTTAACCGGCTTGGGTTACGCCACTATGACTCAGGTTCAGGCCCAAAGTTTGCCGCCAATACTGAAGCGGCAGGACGTGATTATTCAGGCAAAAACCGGCAGCGGTAAGACCGCCGCCTTTGCTATTGGTGTGCTGCACCACTTAAACCCAAGGTTTTTCGGTGTTCAGGCGGTGGTGATGTGCCCTACACGGGAGTTGGCAGAGCAGGTAGGTGAGGCCACTCGTCAGTTGGCCAGCCGAATGTCTAACGTGAAAGTCGTCATGCTGTGTGGAGGCAAGCCCTTTGGTGCCCAGCGAGACTCGCTGCACCACGGTGCCCATATTGTTGTCGGCACCCCAGGGCGAATTCAGGATCATTTGCAGCGTGGCACTTTGGAGCTCAAGGGCGTGACGACCTTTGTACTCGATGAGGCCGACCGTATGCTAGATATGGGCTTCGCCGATGTTATGGCAGAAATTACGGCGAAATTGCCCGCCGACCGACAAACGCTTTTGCTGTCTGCGACGTTTCCTGATGACATAAAAAAGATAAGTCGATCGATACAAAAAAATCCGATTCAGATTACCGTCGATGCCGAAGTTGTTCATGACGAAGTTGTGTTGGAGCAAGTTTTCTTTGAGGTTCAAAAGCATGAACGCAATGTGGCATTGCTGGCGCTTTTTGAACACTACCGTCCAGCTAACGCGATGGTTTTTTGCAATACAAAAAAGCAATGCGCCGAGGTGGCACGTTTCCTTCGTGAACACGACATAGAGGCCGCAGCTATTCACGGTGACCTTGAGCAACGAGAGCGTGATCAGGTGCTGCTGCAGTTCGCCAATAATTCCTGCCCTGTTTTGGTGGCTAGCGATGTGGCGGCTAGAGGCCTGGACATACCCTCTTTAGAAATGGTGGTTAATTTTGAGCTGCCTCGAGACGCAGATACCTATGTGCATCGTATTGGACGCACTGGTCGAGCCGGTGAATCAGGAAAGGCTTTTAGTATTGTGACGCCTCCTGAAGCGCCAAGGATGCGCGTTATCGAGGACTACCTAAAAACCCATTGTGTTTGTGATGTTTTAGCATCCCTCGATCGAGATCCTAATTATCAACTGCAAGGCGCCATGGTGACCTTACAACTCGATGCGGGAAGAAAACAAAAAATACGGCCGGGAGATATCTTGGGTGCCTTGACCGGGGATGCGGGGTTGTCCGGCGGTCAGATTGGTAAAATCAAAATTCTAGATAATGGCAGTTATGTGGCTATTGAACGCTCGGCACTGCGTCAAGCGATGAATTATCTGGCCGAGGGTAAGGTTAAGGGGCGCGGGATTAAAGTTCGCCGAATGAAAGCTCAGCGTTAACAGCTGGTACGGCTTTTTCGGTCGGTTGGCAGTGCTTAATCTTTTTGGCCAAAAGAGCTACTTTTTTTACAGTGCAAAGCGGTGTCGCCGGGGTCAGTAATAGGTGTGATTTACCCATTTAGGCTAGCCAGAAGAGGTATTCGATTCAGGCCCAAAGCCCAAAGCAGTCCGCTTCATGTAGCGAGGATTGCCGGCTTGCTAGTCACCAAGGGTAAATAAGCGCCAAGAAAATGCCATTGTTACCGTGAAAGTTGTTTGCTCTAGAAGCTCGGCTTTTTTTTCGCGGTGTCCGCGAAACGCAAGTGGGGTGGCGGCCACCAAAGCCTGTAGCTGAGCGTTATTCAATTGTTTGTCGTAACAGAGCTCACCATCTTGAGCGAGCGCAGTGCCTTCTATGGAGCGTCTCAATTCATTGTGCTCTCGGGGCTGATCGTAAAGCGCAGTCTTAAGCTGCCACAGGTGACGAGGTGCCGGCCCGACCTCGAGATAATGACCGCCGTGTTTTAGCACCCGAGCAACCTCATTATCCGTTGAGGGCGAAAAAATACACATGGCTAGGTCAATACTAGAGGTTGCCACTGGCAGATGGCGAGCCCCCGCCACGGCAAAGTTTTGGTCGCGGTATGTTTTGGCTGCTAACTTCACGGCAGATTTTGCGATATCAATCCCGTAAATAGCCGTCCTTGGAGCTGATCGGGCGATGAAGCCCCCGTAATAACCCTCGCCACTACCAATGTCGAGCAAGGTGCTTATGTGCTTACTACCTGCGACGACATTCGCTAAGGCCTCAGCTAGAGGCTGATACAGCTGTGCCTCATGAATAGCCCTACGTCCCAGTACCATCTCAAGATTGTCTCCCGGGTTTTTACTGCGTTTTTGGTGAACTGGCAGTAAATTGACATAGCCTTCTTTAGCTTGGTCAAAGCTGTGCTGATTATCGCAAGACCAGCCCTGTTGATTTTTTTCAAGGGCCAGCTCGCAAATAGGGCATATCCAAACCATGATGAGGCTCTACGTTTCTGTCGTTGATAATCTGGTGCGTTAGTCGAAACCCCTGTTATTGTATTCTCACCAAACACAGGACGGTTGCTCGCTGGGTCACCACCATAGCATTGAAAGCAGCAAGGGGATGCGCCAATAAAAGCACCGATCGACATCACGCAACACTGGATTCAATCATTTGTCGTTGACCTAAATCTGTGCCCCTTCGCTAAGCGAGAAGTTACTCGGAACACCATTGATTTTCGAGTTTATGAAGGCTGCGATCAGGAGGGCATCCTGCACGCGCTGACCGATGCCATCGTGATTTTGGACAACAATCAAAGTATTGAAACCAGCTTCTTGATACTGCCATCAGCATTTCCCCAATTTAGAGATTTTAATGACTTTCAGGATGTCGCTCAGAGATTGCTGGAGTTAATGGATAGAGTGGGCGTTTATCAATTGGTGGGTTTTCATCCGCAATACCAATTTGCTGGGACTGCTGTCGATGACGCCGAGAATTACACCAATCGCTCGCCTTACTCCATGGTGCACATACTGCGGGAGTCTAGTGTTGATCGTGCCGTTGAATCGTCTGTCGACGCGGCGTTGATTTCCGATCAAAATATAACCACTCTGAATCAATTTGGCGCGATAGAGCTTAAGGCGCGCTGGCGGGCATGCTTTGAATAGCTGCCGTGGTCGAAATGTGATCTCCTAAATTGCAATGAGGCTTTCTTACTTGGCTCATGAAGCCATCAGCAGGTTGGTTTAATTGACACCTGTGGTTACGCAAATTCAGGGATTCACTGCGATGAGCGAAAGAGGCAGCGAGGCACAAATTGGATTAATGGGAGACAGGGCATGCACAGAACCATCGTAATATTTTACCTGCTGCTGCTCGTAGGTTGCGGGTCCGAAATGGACTCTGCGCAGGATGTATCGTCGCCGCAAACCGTGACCGTTGAGCAGGGAGTTGTGCAAGGTGTGGAGTCGCCTTACACGCCCGCGTCGGGAGCCTCGGTTACAGTTTTTCGAGGCCTGCCCTATGCGCAAACTCCGGTGGGAGATTTGCGTTGGCAGCCACCCGTTGCCCCGGCCTCCTGGCAGGGTGCGCGGAAAGCCGATACCTTTTCCGATAGTTGCTACCAGCCACAACACACGTCGAATTTTGTCTGGCGCAGAGAAGCCTTTTCGGTGTCTGAAGATTGCCTATACCTCAATATTTGGACTTCGGATACCGAAACAAAACAGCCAGTTATGGTGTGGTTTCATGGTGGCGCTCACACCAGTGGGCAGGGTCATTCTCCGATTTTCGATGGGTCCGAGCTGGCCGGACAAGGTGTCATATTAATTACCATCAATTATCGGTTGGGTCCTTTTGGTTTCCTCGCGCACCCGCTATTAGCCAGTGAATCGAAGCACGGCAGTGCGGGAAACTATGGACTGTTGGACAAGATTGCAGCTCTAAAGTGGGTACAGAATAATGTTGCAGCGTTTGGTGGCGATCCCAGTAATGTCACTATTTTTGGCCAATCTGCGGGCTCACAAAGCGTTTGTGCGCTTATGGCATCGCCCTTAGCTGATGGGCTGTTCAGTAAAGCAATTGGCCAGTCTGCGGCATGCGTTAATACCATTGCAGAACAAGATGCTAATGGTTACGAAAGAGGCGGAAAATTAGTTGATGCTTTGGATGCGACTACTCTACGGGCTTTACGGCAAATAGAACCCGAGACCGTATTATTGGCATCACAGTTGACCCAGTGGGCGGACGCAAGTCGCATTACTGTCGATGGCTGGGTATTACCCGAGTTGCCAAATGCTACGTTTAGGGCTGGTCGGCAGGCAAAAGTGCCGCTGCTTTTGGGTTTTCTTGCTGATGAAGGAGTGGAATTATTCCCGGTTGATACGGCCCTGACTGACGAAGGCTTAAATAGCTTTCTAACTATGTTGTGGGGTGATAGCGGGCCAGCGTTGAAACAGCTTTATTCCCAGCCTGAGTTGACTCCGGGCGAGATTCAGCATGCTGTTGCTACCGACTATTTTATGGCCTTTGGTATGCGCCGTTGGGCGGAGTATCAGCAAGCCATTGGTCAGCCCACGTTTTTCTATTTTATGGATCACGCTCCTCCAGCATTTCATTTGTACATGTCTGAGCAGCCCGAATTAAATTTGCCGGGGGGACCTCGTAGCGGAGGTGCTTACCACTCGGGTGATTTAGCACTCGTTTTTGGTAATACCAATAAAGTAGGTTTTGATTGGAATGATGTTGACCGCAAGGTCTCGGAAAATATGATGCGCTATTGGGTCAACTTTGCGCGTTCAGGAAATCCTAATGGCGATCAAGTGCCACTATGGCCAGCTTTTGACCCTGTTTTACAAAACACTCAGATCATCAATAAAGTGCCGAGGACGGTTCAGGGTGTGCGCAGGCGTCAACTCGATATTATGGCCATGCAAGAGCTGCTGTAATTTGAGTGGTTGAATTAAGGCAAAAAACCATGGGAGAGCCCGGCGCGCTGATGTTACTTGTTTGCCCAAGAGATAAGGTGAATTCAATAATCGAAAGGGTTCGGGGGGATGAACGATGAGTGCTTTACTAGTGTTTCATGTTTTTGCGGGATCTGTTGCCTTGGTTTCGGCGGGTGCCGCGCTGGTGTTAAAAAAAGGCGGTCAACTCCACAGGAGGGCTGGGCGCGCTTTTTTTTACTCAATGGTTGTAATTTTTTTGACGGCTGTGGTCATGGCCATGCAGACGTCGAACACCTTTCTTTTTCTCGTGGCACTGTTCTCTTTTTATCTTGCATTCTCGGGTTGGCGTTTTGCTAGAAACCAAAGCGGCGAGCCTCAATGGATGGACTGGCTGGCGGTTATCATCATGGTGTCGTCGGGACTTTTGATGTGGTTTCTTGCCTTTCAGGACTTTCCGCAATTCAACGACACATCGGTGACATTGTCGGTTTTTGGCTTTATTGCCCTTGTGCTGGGTTTCGCAGATGCCAGGTGCCACCGGGATCGTGCTGCAACGGGTAACATTCGAATCGCCAAGCATCTCACCAATATGTTGGGCGGCACCATAGCCGTTATGACTGCAGTGTTGGTGGTTAACGTCAGCTTAACGCCACCTTGGTTAGGCTGGATTTTGCCGACAATTCTTATGTTACCTGTGATTATTTGGTGGAGTAGAAAAGTAAAAGCTTAGGAAGGTGGTTCAGGGTAGGTGTTGCGAACCTCGCAGATAACACTTTATTTAGGCGACAAAATTTACTGCCTGACTATTCCAGATTGATATGAATTTGGGTAAGTCAGCGCTCAATATGTGGAGTGGTTAAATATGAAACTCGCGGTATTTACCACGGGCGGTACTATCGATAAAATTTATTTCGATAAAAAGAGTGATTACGAAATAGGCGATGCCATTGTTGGCCCGCTCCTTGAGGGTATGGGTGTGGGTTTTGAATTTGTGGTTGAGGAGCTCATGAAGGTAGATAGCCTCGATATGACCAACGAAGATCGGCGTTACATTGCCGAGCGCGTTAACGTCTCCTCTTACGACCGAGTGCTTATTACTCACGGGACAGACGGTATGATCGAAACCGCCAGAGCGCTGTCTGTGATTCAAGGTAAAACTATTGTTTTGACAGGCGCTTTGCAGCCTGCAGCCTTCGCGCATAACGACGCAGTCTTCAATATTGGCGGCTCAGTCGCTGCGGTACAAACTTTACCCAATGGCTGCTACATCGTGATGAACGGACGCGTGTTTACCCCAGAAAACGTCATAAAAAACCTTGAAAAAAACCGTTTCGAGCCCCTTAAAAACTGATATTCATCGCCCCGGATACCCGATACGCTAAAACACCGTTTTACGAGATTCATTGGGAACTAAGCGTCTGAACCGCGCTGAATTCGCGGAAGGCTTCGCCCTAATCCCAAAGGGCAGCATGGATAGAAGTTGAGGGAAAGGCTGCTCTATGGCAACGGGTCATAAGGGTGTGGGCAGGTTATGGTGTTTGCTAGTCAGTTGATGGGCTAAATTTTTCTGGGAGTGGTTGTCGTGCTGTGGGATGAGTTTTCCGAATGGGGTAGAAAAATATCTGAGTGGGCATCAGATTATCATCAAAAACTACGAACTCTTCCGGTGCGCGCTCAAACAGCGCCGGGCGCCATAAAAGCGCAGCTTCCCGAGTCACCTCCCGAAGCTGGCGAAGACATGGACACTATTATGGGTGACTTTGAGCGCATCGTCATGCCCGGGATGACCCACTGGCAGCACCCACGATTTTTTGCCTATTTCCCAGCGAACGCAGCGCCACCCTCAATGTTGGCGGAAATGCTGGTGTCTACCATCGCGGCCCAGTGCATGCTTTGGCAAACATCTCCTGCGGCGACGGAGATGGAGCAGGTGATGGTGGATTGGCTGCGACAGGCTCTAGGTATTTCCAGTGGTTATACCGGTGTGATTCAGGACAGCGCATCATCGGCGACGCTTTCAGCCGTGCTAACTATGCGAGAGCGAGCGACGGGTTTTACCGGCAATGCACAAGGGCTTTCAGAACACGGAAAAATTCGTATTTACTGCTCCGACCAAGTTCACTCTTCAATTGACCGCGCGTGTTGGATTGCCGGTATTGGACAGGCGAATCTGGTAAAAATTCCCACCCAAGGTTCGCTGCACGGTTTAGACGGTGTCGCGCTGCGGAGGGCTATTAGTAATGATCGGAAGGATGGATTTCACCCCGCAGGCATTATTGCGGTAACTGGGGGAACAAGCATTGGGGCCAGCGACGATCTTGAAATGATTGCAGCCATCGCCAAAGACGAGAATTTGTACACCCATGTTGACGCGGCGTGGGCGGGTGCAGCCATGATTTGCCCTGAGTTACGACGCGGTTTGTGGGAGGGCGTCAGCGATTTTGACAGCATTGTATTCAACCCGCACAAGTGGCTAGGTGCTCAGTTCGACTGCTCCGTGCAGTTTCTTAAAAACGCGCAAGTACAAATTGATACGCTTAAAATTCAGCCCGAGTACCTCGCCACCAGCCAAGATGAGGTTACTAATTTTTCGGAATGGACAATTCCTTTGGGTCGCAGGTTTCGTGCCCTAAAGCTCTGGTTTTTAATTCGATCCTATGGTTTGGAAGGGTTGCGAACTCGACTCCGCAACCACGTGGTTTGGGCGCAGGAACTGTGCGAGCACATTAGACAAACTCCGGGATTTTTTATTACCAGTGAGCCTGTGCTCAGTTTGTTCTCTTTTCGCTGTGAGGGTGACGACAGCACGCAGCAGCGGTTGGTCGATGCAATTAACGACGATGGCCGTATTTATTTGACTCAGAGTATTTGGCAGGACCAAAAAGTAATTCGGTTTCAAGTAGGGCAGTTTGACTGTACTGAAGAAGACGTCATGTTGGCGCACGCCGTTATAAAAGAAGTCTACGCCAGAATGGCCTAATGCCCGTTTAGCCTGTTATCGGGCGAGAGTTATCTTGGGCTCAGTGAACGTCGTTTTTGTGGACGGTTTCAGCCGCGAAGATTGTCTCCATTACGGTGGCATCAGTGGCATCAGAGGCTTCATGCGCCGTTAGCTCGAAAAATTGTTATTCAGAATTACTAGGTCTGCTGGTTTGCCCACCTCGAGGTGGTTTTTTCTCTGGGTTATCCTGGGGCGCTGGTGGATCTAGACTCAGCTTGCCCCGCCATTTGATGGCTAACGAGGGCGCAACTGATGAAGACGCCTAATAACCCTGCGATGAGCAAAAGCCCTTCTGCCATGCTCAGCCCGAACAGCATTTCCGGGGTAAAAGAACACAAATTTCGGACCTCAAATAAAGAGGGGAACCACTGGTCAATGGCAAACCAGTCGGGCATGCCAAGCTGAAATTCGCAGCTGCCATTGCCAATGCCATTTTCTAACTGGTAAAGGAACCAGGCGCGCTCTCCCAGCCCAAGGGCGCAGGCCAGTGCTAAAAGGTTGCCGGAGAGTCTCAAGACACGATTTTTTGGCAATGCCGCCAGAGTCATGCTGACCAGAAGTAAGGCGAACACCCAGAGGCGAGCCTGAATACAGACCTGACAGGGTTCCTCACCTAGGACGTATTGGTAGTAAAGCGCGATGACCAGCATAGCTAGACTGGCCGCTGCTATCATTAGCCAATAGCTGCGAGATTTAAACAAGGTTTCTAAACTTTGCATTTACTTACCCGGGTGGTCAGCGTGTTAGCGGTGGGGGTGAGGCAATCTAGTATAAGCCGAATAGTCAGTCAGGTGGATTCTTCTGCGCGACGATTCAGATCTCCACAGATGTCTAAACTGTCACTTTTTGAGTTCAAAAACCCTGTGGAAGCATGGTAGTTTCGGGAGTTGCAACAGTTAGCAGATGCGTCGCAAGTTGGATCACCGTCATGCGTTAAGCGCATCGGTGTTAGCGCTTTTTAAAATAGAAGCCTGGTAACTTTTTAGCGTTACTTTACTGCACTGCCCGACTGCTGCTCTGCTAACACTTAATTTAGCTTTCATTTTTATGGATTAAAAACTAGGGAATTACCTATGCGCGGCACCTTTTCTTTCATGACGATTCTTCTTTTGGCTTCGTTTTTAATTATTGCGCCGGGGGCTCAGGCGCAAAAAAAGGGGCAAAACGTGACTGTTCAGTACGGAACGGTCATCCAAAAGGAGAAGGTCAACCTTAATAGCGGAGCGGTGCCTCGGGGCGCTGTTGTCGGTGGCGCTCTTGGATTGGCTAGTGCCGGAGGTAAAAGCAACAAGAAGAAGGCGCGTAATGCCCTTGTTGGTGCAGCAGCGGGTGGTGCAATCGCTTCGAACTCTCAGGGTAGTACGCAGGGCATGCTGTACACCATTGACCTAGGGTCTATGGGAATGGCCCAGGTAGTCACCGATCAAACAGAAATTGTTCGGGGTGATTGCGTAGCCGTAGAAAAAGCCGGAGAGACTGCCAATGTCCGTCGTATTTCCTCAGGTTACTGTCAGCCTGACAACGCGGCAGCGGTTGCGGCCGTAGCAGAAGACTCAGC
>JAQWYY010000229.1 GCA_029253705.1 Luminiphilus sp.
CTCAAACCACAAACCACAAACCACAAACCACAAACCACAAACCACAAACCACAAACCACAAACCACAAAGCATCAGTAACTTGTACATAACAGAGTTAGTCGTTGCTTAAATTCACTCGGCCTAAAGTCGGAGCAATAAAAAGTGTTATCAGCAAGTCTTGAGAGCATTGATAACCTTTGTGGCCAGGGAGGCGTTGCCGCTAGGAAACTGATCAAATCGAGCGTTGAAGCGAGGGCGGGCAAGGTCGCAAATGATGCTCTATGTGATTTTTATTTGTGGTGATTTCGTCCTGAGATATTCCCAATATCCAAAAAAATATAATAAAAACAATATTTTAGGGTAATTTAATTATTATTTTGTGATTGGGCAATTGTAATCTAGCTGTAACATTTCAACCGCTATACTGCGCGTCAACACAGGGACCATATAGGGATCTTAGATCGTGGAAATCATTGCTTCTCATGGTGTTGTACTGCTAGCACTTGCGTGTGCTTTTGGCTTGTTTATGGCTTGGGGGATTGGCGCAAACGACGTCGCCAATGCCATGGGAACCTCGGTTGGTGCCGGTGCCCTCACACTTAAGCAAGCGATTGTCGTTGCGGCGATCTTTGAGTTTCTGGGGGCCTATCTCGCTGGCGGTGAAGTGACCTCGACAATACGCAAAGGTATTGTGGATCCCTCCCTCCTAGCAGAAACTCCCGAACTATTAGTTTATGGCATGTTGGCTTCATTGCTGGCGGCGGCGACTTGGCTTGCTGTTGCCAGTATGCGGGGTTGGCCGGTTTCAACAACCCATTCAATCGTTGGTGCTATCGTGGGTTTCGCTGCTGTTGGCATATCGGTGGATGCGGTTGCCTGGGGCAAGGTAGGCGCTATTGCGGCAAGTTGGGTTGTTTCTCCACTGCTCTCTGGCACCATCGCCTTCTTGCTTTTCATGTCTGTTAAGCACTTTATTCTTGATCACGAAGATACCTTTGCCCGTGCTCGAAAGTATGTGCCTGTGTACATGTGGCTGGTTGGATTTATGATCAGCATGGTGACCCTGCTAAAGGGGCTGAAGCATATTGGCGTAGAGGTCGACTTGGGTATGGAGTCGAAATTTACCAATGCCATGGTGCTGTCAGTGTTCACGGGGGCAGCCGTGGCCATGTTGGGTGCGTTTTTGTTACGCCGTATCAAATCAAGTGATGGTGATATCAACAGTGCGGAAAACGTTGAGCGCGTGTTCGGCATTCTTATGATCTTCACCGCGTGTGCCATGGCCTTCGCCCACGGCTCAAACGATGTGGCAAACGCCGTGGGCCCTCTGGCTGCTGTGGTCAGCACGATTCAATCGGGAGGCCAAGTGGTGGCCAAATCAGGGCTGCCCTGGTGGGTGCTCGGTGTTGGTGCACTCGGTATTGTTGTGGGTTTAGGCACTTACGGGTGGCGAGTAATACAAACAATTGGACGCAAGATTACTGAATTGACCCCCAGTCGCGGATTCGCTGCGGAGTTGGCGGCAGCGACGACGGTGGTGTTGGCATCGGCGACAGGGCTCCCTATTTCTACTACCCACACATTGGTGGGAGCAGTGCTCGGTGTAGGTCTAGCCCGGGGCGTAGAGGCCTTGCACTTGCCCACCGTTGGCGCGATCGTTACCTCTTGGGTGATCACGCTGCCGGCGGGAGCGACCTTATCCGTGATATTCTTCTTTATCTTACGAGCGATCTTTGGCGGCTGACGGGAGCGATGAGTTTGGCTTTTGGCCGATCGGTCGTCCGAACAAAGGCTCATCACAAGGTCTTGTCGCTGGCTTCACGAAACGTTGTTGGCGTACCTAGATCGAGCAGTGCAACTTTGCATCATTTGGTCAATTAGTTTTTTATAAATTTGAGGGGCAACATCATGGAAGTTAGGTCTGCGATATCTGAAGTGATTAGCAGTTCACCACTAGCCATGCTGGATGAGCATGTCAAAGCTTGTGCGAAGTGTGTCGCTAAATTACCCGATTACTTTGACGCTGCTCAGGCGGGGAAGTGGGCGAAAGCGGCGAAAGTACAGGCGGAAATCGTTGATCTTGAGGGCATCGCTGATGATCTCAAGCGCAACGTTCGTCGAAATATGCCGAGAGGCATTTGGATGTCGGTCTCTCGCTCAGACCTTCTTGAGTTGGTGCGAATGCAGGACACCATGGCCAATCACACGAAAGACGTGGTTGGCCTATCGTTGGGCAGAGAGCTCGCTTTCCCTGCGCCATTAGAGAAATCGTTAGCCAAGTACATTAAGACTATTGTCGATTGTGTGGGCTTGGGGGTGGAGGTGGTCACCGCTACGCGAGAGTTGTCGCGAACTGCGTTTGGCGCCCGTCAAGTGAAGGTAATTATGACGAAGTCGCTGGCTGTAGAGAAGCTAGAGCGTAAGTCTGACGAGATGCAAACAAAGCTCCGCTCCAAGCTGAAAGCTCATGAAGAAACAGTGTCGCCCGTCGATGCGATTTTTCTCTACCAGCTACTTTCTCAAATTGGGGAAATCGCCAATAGCGCAGAAAAAGTAGCGCACCGCGCACAAATTATTGCCAACAGCTAGCAGCGTCTAGACAGTGAAGGCTTGGCTCGTGAGTTCCACTCCCGGGCCTTTTTTTTGCGCGTAATCTGGCGCGAACCCTTCACGTTTGCACTATGAGTTGGCTACTAGATACAAAGTTCTAGATGTAGAGCTCAATAAACAAGGCGGCGCAGCACGCAGCACGGGAGCAATGACCGCCTGTGCACTGAGACTCACTGATAATCTCCACTTTATTTTTTTGACGCTCTGCCATTTGGCTGGTTATGTCCTCGTAAATTAGCTGTCCCGTTGGATTATCGTGTTGGCGATTGGCGAACGGGAGCGCTGCCTAATATATGTTGCGTCCCGTCTGGGCTGGCTAATCACAAGAATTGGTTATTCACCCAAAGCCCGATATTGCTAGAACTTAAGTGCAGTGAGCGGCGGCATAGGCGCCCTTAAGCAGTGCAAATCAGGTCTTGGCAGGCAGGTATAAAAGGTAACTTTCCCAGATATTTTCCAGAAAAAGTGAAAAGTTTTCGCGCTGTAATATTAATGCAACAAACTTGTCATATTTTGCGGCAAACATTGATGAGGAAGTGTCCAATGACTTTTCAACAACAAGTGGTAAAGACGTTTGCG
>JAQWYY010000250.1 GCA_029253705.1 Luminiphilus sp.
CCCGCGGCATTTACCCCGCCCATACTGACAATGACTGGCAAACGCATCGGTTAATCTCCCACTACATGGATTGGTGTGAACTCGCCGAGTTTATCGCTGTTCTTCGAGCACATGCCAATCTAGATTTGCTTCAAGCTGAATTACCTCTAATAAAACTAGGTATCGAGATTCGGCCACTTACCAAAAACCCTTGCCCGCCCCTTGCTGTGGTTACGCGCCGCTGCAACGGCTCTGGCCCATAGTTTGTGAGAGATTTTTCCATCTGCACCGGTACCCATAGAAAGCACCGGCAGCTCAACACCTAGCAATGAGTTCGGACAACGTGCCATATCCTTCTATGAGCCACCCTTTAAAAGCAGTAAGAAGGACGCGGAACCTCAGTAATTCGACTAGCGCTTCAGACCTAAAGATGGGCCACCACTCGGAGCCAACACTCATCAAACGGCAGCCCTTAAAACCTAAAAGAATATAAAAATGTATTTATATTCTTTTTAATGGGCACTGGGTTTGCGTACATTCGGCGTCTTAAAGCCACGATCTTAGCGCGCCATGTATAAATACAATCCCATCGACCAAGCTATTGTAGACGCTCGAGTAAACCAGTTCTCCGAGCAAATGACGCGCTATCTAGCGGGTACACTGCCGGAGGAGCAATTCATGCCTCTGCGTTTACAGAATGGCCTGTATATTCAACGGCACGCGCCCATGCTCCGTGTCGCCATTCCCTACGGCACATTGGCGGGCTATCAGTTGCGCCAGCTAGCGCACATTGCACGTCAATACGACCGTGGCTACGGCCACTTCACAACCCGGCAAAATATTCAGTTCAACTGGTTAGCGCTTGAGCAGGTACCCGAGGTTTTGGGAGAGCTCGCGACGGTTCAAATGCATGCCATTCAAACCAGTGGAGCCTGTGTTAGAAACACCACCACCGACCCCTTGGCAGGAACGGTGCCCGATGAGGCCATCGACCCTCGAGTGGTGTGTGAGCTTATTCGCCAGTGGTCGACATTTCACCCGGAATTTGCGTATTTACCTCGAAAATTCAAAATTGCAGTGGTAGCCACCGAGGAAGATCGCGCTGCCATCGAGGTCCATGACGTTGGGATTCGGATCAAAAAGCACGTGATCCACGGCCTCGCTTTTGATCTCTGGGTCGGGGGCGGCTTAGGGCGAACGCCGCTTTTAGGACATCGCTTGCTAGCAGACCTTCCACTGGACGAGTTAAGAAACTGGCTCACCGCGGTGCTGCGGGTCTACAACCTCGCAGGTAGGCGAGACAACAAGTACAAGGCTCGGATTAAAATTTTGGTGAACGCAATGGGGGTGGAGGCCTTTCGTGAGGCCGTAACCCACCGCTATCTGACTGATCATGACAACGATTTAAAAATCAGCCCTCAAACACTTGAAGATTTGAGCGGCAGTTTCGCCTGCAACCTCATGCCACAACCCGTTGAAGGACATCAAGGCTCACCCGATTTCCAGCGCTGGTATCGGCAAAACACTAAGCCCCATCGCATTATGGGTTACCGCTCGGTGTTTATTTCCCTAAAACGTCCTGGCACTGCGCCCGGTGACGTTACCGCACTGCAAATGGACGTCATTGCGGATTTAGCAGATCGGTTCAGCCATTCGGAAATACGCACGACCCATGATCAAAATTTGATATTGCCCCATGTCGCCGAGAGTGATCTCAAGGAATTACTACATACCCTCAGTGCACATGATTTAGCGCATCCCAACTTAGGTCTTATTTCTGACAGTATTGCGTGTCCAGGCCTAGACTTTTGCAGCCTCGCCAATGCTCCCTCACTGTCTTTAGCCGAGGCCCTACATGAAACCTTTGATGATCTCGATGAGCAGGTTGATATCGGACCTTTAGAGGTCAAAATTTCTGGCTGCATGAACGCCTGCGGTCACCATCACATTGCGCACATCGGCATTTTAGGTGTCGAGAAAAAAGGGCAGCCTTGGTATCAAATCACCTTGGGTGGACGCGATCAGCAGGGCGCTGCACTAGGGAAACGGCTAGGGCCCGCCGTGCCCCACGACGACGTATTGCCGCTCATTAAACGACTGGTCAACACCTACGTTTCTGAACGTCAGCCCGGCGAATATTTCGTCGGCTTCGTCGATCGAATCGGTGTCGATTACCTTAAGGAAATCAGTTATGCCGCTCATTAATACACAGGGCGCAGTGACCGCCGTAAGCCCCCCTGAAGCTCTAGACCCGACGCACAGCGACACGACAGCTATTGGCGATGTGTTGATGATTACCTTTGCCTTTGACACTCCAGTAGACGGCAAGGCCTTTTCGGCGGCGGCCCTGCTTCGCGCAGAGGGCTACGGCGGCACCTTGATTGGCGTCGGTCCCGTAGGGCTAGACCGTTTGGCTTATGGATTCCGTGCGGGTTTCGACGTGCTCGAGTTAACTGATGACGAATGGCAGCAACTCCAACCGCATCATCTTTCACCTTTTCCACATCACTACCAACCGGAAACACGGTCGAGTCAACCGTTGAAGAAAAGCGCATGAACGCCCCTCTGCCCTTCCAATTGCAGATTACCTCGCGACCAGTTTTGCTCATAGGCACTGGCGAGCCCGCCGAAGCTAAAGCACGACTGCTGCAGGAACGCGATGCCGACATCACCCACTGGCACACCACTCCCTCCGAGAATGAACGCACTCGCGTAGAACGGTGCAATCGAGACCCAAAGACTCGCTATGTTTTGGTCGTGATCGCCGAGGTCAACGCTTGGACTCAGGCCTTAATGCCGTGGCTTGCTGCAGAAAGATTACTCGTCAATGTTGTCGATGCGCCGCAGTTGTCGCAAGGTTTTATACCCGCCATTGTGTCTCGGGGCCGCATTCAGATCGGCATTGGCACTGGCGGGAGCTCGCCTGTCTTGGCTAGGTTTGTTAGAACCCGACTAGAACAGGCCCTGCCACAGGGACTAGAGCGCTTGGCTGAATTTGCCGATCGATGGCAGCTCCGCGTGCGACAGATACTCGACACAGTTAGTACTCGTAGACAATTCTGGGAGCGGCATCTCAGTGGACCTGCAGGTCAAGCCGCCCTCAATAACGAGCCTGACCTTGCAGACAGCATACTCGCCACAGCCTTAGACGCAGACCACTCGCCGCAAGGACGCGTAACGTTGGTAGGCGCCGGCCCTGGAGATGCATCGCTATTGACACTTAAAGGGCTGCAGCGACTGCAAGAGGCCGATGTTGTGCTTTACGACAAACTGGTCAGTCCGGAAGTGCTGAGCTTGGCCCGCAGAGATGCCCAAATGGAAGATGTTGGAAAACGCCGAGGGCACTGCCCAACACCGCAAGACAGTATTAACAAGCGCCTAGTTGAACTGGGCGAGCAAGGTCTAACCGTTTGCCGATTGAAAGGCGGCGACCCCTATTTATTTGGTCGTGGCGGTGAAGAAGCCCTCGCCTTGGTGCAAGCCGGCATTCCTGTAGAAGTTGTACCGGGCATAACGACCGCCAGCGCGACGGCTGCTGCCACTGGTATCCCTTTGACCCATCGCCGCGTCGCACGCTCAGTACGCTTTATCACTGGTCATCTGGCGCTACAGCAGGCAGAGACTGACTGGCAGGCACTAGCGCAGGAGCAGGAAACACTGGTCATCTATATGGGATTCACTCACCTTTCGGCAATAGCCCAACGTCTACAGCAGGCAGGTCTCACAGCCGCGACACCCTTTGCCCTCATTCAAAACGCAACGACGCCGAGGCAGAAGGTAGTGCACGGTCAACTCAGTCGTGCTGACGACGCCGCAGCTGAACTTTGCTTAGAGGAAGGTCCCATTCTCGTGATAATTGGTGAAGTCACGCGCCTCGCACAAGAGCTCGCTCCCGAGGCGTCCAGCGCGATGCTTAGAACTAAACCGACCGATCCACTTTACTGGCTGCAAAGCGCCTAGGTTTAAATTATGAGTAATGCTGTATTTGCCAGCCAAAGGGTCGCTTGGAACTTAGACGCTTTAAACGATACCTTTAATAGCGCCTCGCCGGAAACTATCGTGCGATGGGCATTGGCGCAGAACCTTCAAGTCGTCACAAGTACCAGTTTTGGAACCCAATCTGCAGCGATGCTGCATCTGGTGAGCAAACTCCGGCCCTCCCTGCCTGTACTCTGGATTGATTCAGGATTTTCTCCTGCCAACACTCGAGAATTCAATCGCCAGCTGGTCGAGCAGCTGAACCTGAACCTCGTAACCTACCGGCCCAATTTAACGCCCCTGCGTTGCCTGCATGCCATTAGCGCCACAGACACCGAAGACCTGAGCGAGGAGCAACGTGCCCAACTGGCCAATCTCGTAAAAATTGAACCCTTTGAGAGAGCTATGAGCG
>JAQWYY010000231.1 GCA_029253705.1 Luminiphilus sp.
CCTTTTCGGTCCACCACCACAAAAGCAGCCTGCTGGGTCAAATTCCAGGTAGCCTGGCCGATCCCCTGTTCGTCCAGAACCAGTGTTGCCCTAGTGAAGATTCGCTGCTCATCGACCACGGCACTGCGCACAAAGGGTTTTATAAACGCCGAGGTCACCTCGAGGTTAACAACAGCTGTAATGTCATAGCGGTCAAAATCAAGCTCTCGCCGCATGCGTTCGGTCATTGGGTCGTAAAGATCACCGCCCTTACGGGTGCCAGCAACGTATTGGAGCACCTGAACCTTGTTTGAACTGCCCGGCCAAGACCAGGGGGCCAGTGAGTAACCATCGCCGTCGAGGATAACCTGACCGCCTTCGGTGATGGTCAAAGGGGGCAGAGGCTCTCCTAAGATTAGGTTGGCCTTGGCATTGGCTTCGGCGGATCCGGGAAGGCTCCACAGCAGCAGGCCGATGGCTGCCGCCGCAGTGACCCAGCTTTGATAAAGCCGCGAACGCAGCCCACCTAGGAGGGACGTTTTCTCGCGGATTATCGAGACGTTCACTTTAGTTGCCTCGGAGGCAGACCGGTATGCTGTGTCGCGAACGAATTGCCTTTACTTGTTACCCGCCTATGTCGTTTTGGTGGATCTCTTAACGGTACCAGATGAAGCTTGCCGTTACCGATGAGGTCACGGCGCCCCATGCGCTTGAGCTCTTCTCGCAGCAGGGGCCAGTTTTCCGGGTCGTGGTAGCGCAGAAAAGCCTTGTGTAGCCGGCGCTGCTTGAGCTTGTTCACGACAGGGACGGCATCACTGTTTCGGCGGACTCGTTTCAGCGGGTTGTGGCGGCTGTGATACATGGCCGTTGCGGTGGCCATGGGGGATGGATAAAAGGTTTGTACCTGATCAGCCTTAAATTTGTTGTGCTTGAGCCATAGAGCAAGATTCACCATGTCCTCGTCACGAGTCCCCGGGTGCGCGGCAATGAAATAAGGGATGAGATACTGTTTTTTGCCGGCTTGTTTGGAGTAGGTATCAAATAGGGTTTTGAAGCGTTCGTAGGTACCAATGCCGGGTTTCATCATGTGCCCCAGAGGCCCGTCTTCTGTGTGCTCCGGGGCTATTTTCAAATAGCCACCCACATGATGCGTGACCAATTCCTTCACGTACTCGGGGGTTTCCACGGCCAGATCGTAGCGCAGTCCCGAGGCGATCAAGACTTTTTTGACTCCCGGAACTGCCCGGGCGCGTCGGTACAGCGATACCAGGGGAGTCTGGTCGGTGTTCAGGTTTTTACAGATGCCTGGAAAGACGCAAGATAGCTTGCGACATTTCGCTTCGACTTCTTTGCTCTTGCAGGCCAACCGCCACATATTAGCAGTGGGTCCGCCTAGGTCTGAGATGACTCCGGTGAACGCGGGGCTGGTGTCCCTAATTTTCTCAACTTCCCGAATAATAGAATCTTCAGAGCGGTTTTGAATAATACGGCCCTCATGTTCAGTGATCGAACAGAAGGTGCAGCCGCCGAAGCAGCCCCGCATGATGTTGACAGAGTGCTGAATCATTTCGAAGGCAGGTACCTTAGCCTCGCCATAGGAGGGGTGCGCACGACGTGCATAAGGTAGCTCAAAAACCCAATCGAGCTCTTCAGTTTCGAGTGGAATAGGCGGCGGGTTAATCCACACATCCCTATCTCCATGGCCCTGTATTAAAGGGAGGGCGTTGTAGGGATTGGTCTCTTTATGTAGAACTCTCGATGCGTGGGCGTAGAGCACAGGATCGTCGCGCACCTGTTCGTAAGAGGGTATACGAATCACACTAGCGGCTGGGTTTTTAGCCGGCATGATACGAACAGCTTGCACCGAGTCGTCAGACGTCTCGTCGGTATCACACTGGCTGGGTGCCATGCCTTCATAAGGGTTAGGGTGCACATCGACAGGACCTGGATTATCAACATCGGTAGAACGCAGTTCTCTAAATCCCGGCTCGACCCCGCGGGTGATAAATGCGGTGCCGCGTATACCGCGTAGCGTCGATATAGCTTCTCCGGCGGCGAGGCGATGTGTTAATTCCACGATCGCTCGCTCGGCGTTGCCAAACAGCAATAGGTCTGCGCGGGAATCGAGCAATACCGACCGCCGAACTTTTTCACTCCAGTAGTCATAGTGGGCAATGCGCCGCAGGCTAGCCTCAATGCCTCCGATGACAATAGGCACATCGTTGAAGGCCTCACGCACGCGCTGACTATAAACAGTCACCGCGCGATCCGGCCGCAACCCCGCCTGATCGCCCGGCGTGTAGGCATCGTCATTACGCCGCTTACGGTCTGCGGTGTAATGATTAATCATTGAGTCCATATTACCCGCGGCGATGCCCATATAAAGGTTGGGCTCACCCAATGCTTTAAATGGATCTGCGCTATGCCAGTTGGGCTGCGCGATGATGCCTACGCGATAGCCCTGGCCCTCGAGCACCCGTCCAATGACGGCCATACCAAAGCTGGGGTGATCAACATAGGCATCTCCCGTGACCACGATAACGTCGCAGCTGTCCCAGCCCAACAAATCCATCTCTTCCCGAGACGTGGGTAAAAAAGGCGCGGGACCCAAACATTCAGCCCAGAATTTCCGGTAGCCAAAGATGGGGGTTACTGCGGTGTTTTGGGCAGAAGTAGCGGCTTCAGCGTTTGGCGCTGTGTGACCCAATTTCATGAATTCTCCAGGCCCGAAGCCGTATTGCGAACAGATTCAGGCATATCCAGTTTCCCGCCGCAGTGTTTGCAGAAGTCAGCGTCAGGGGTGTGCTCGCCGGCGGAACAGATAGGGCAGTTCCAATTGGCGTAAAGGATACGGCGTTTATTTAGCCGCTCCCACAGTTTGGCCGTAATAATGGCTGTTGGTACGGCCAAAATCGAGTAGCCGACTAGCATACCAAAAGCCGCCAGCGTTTTCCCTAAGCCTGTTTGGGGTGTGAGATCGCCGTAACCCACAGTAGTGATAGTCACCACAGCCCAGTAAACGCTGAGGGGAATGCTGGAGAAACCGTGTTCAGGGCCTTCAATGACATAAATCAGACAGGCAAATACGATTACGACAATCATGACCAGAGCAAAGAAAACCAGAATGGTCTTGGCGGTATTACGCAGGACCTTAAGGATTTCTGTGAGTTCTGCAAACAGTTCAAACAGGCTGAGAACGCGAAAAATGCGCATCACCCTGACCAGTCGAATAATCAGTAGCGGCGCAGCTTCGGGAACCAGCAGCGCAATGTAGGTAGGCATTAGTGCAAGCAGGTCCACGACACCCCAGAAACTTTTAAGGTAGGCGCTCCTGTTGCTGGCACACCAGATTCTGGTGAGGTATTCCAGGGTGAATAGCAGCGTAAAGGCGACCTCCAACTGCATGAAAAGTTGACCGTACTGGGCATGAAACGCTGCGACAGAATCCAGCATTACTACGGTCACACTCAAGACAATGATGCCCAAAAGGCACAGATCAAACGCTTTGCCTGCAGGTGTTGTCGTGCCGAAGATTATGGTTTCTGCTTGTTCTTGGCGTTCACTTTGGTGTCTATTACTCAAGGCTTTGGCTCCGCTAATTGAACAAGTGGTAAAACATACGGAAGAACATTTTCAAGGAGCAGGGATTGCGCGCTCGCTGTAGGGTGAATGCCATCTCCCTGCATTAAGTCGGCATCAAGAGCAATGTTGGACAGAATAAACGGTGCGATGCTGGCCTGGGTTTGCTCCGCGACGATAGAATAACTGTCTCGGAAGAGGGTGGTGTAGCGACTACCGAAATTGGGTGGGATTTCCATGCTGAGGAGCAGCACG
>JAQWYY010000270.1 GCA_029253705.1 Luminiphilus sp.
GCCGTCTTTTTTTGCGAACAGGTGTCCGGCGCGGTTTACTGATTCAGGCATATCGATCCATCGCACGTCGAGGTTAAGTGCGCTGAGCTCACGGGCCATTACGTCACCGACGGCTCGAACACCTTCGTGATTCATCGTGCCACTGCCAATGTTAACGGTTTCTTCCAGAAGGGCGATGGCCTGTTCCTGATGTTGATCTACCCAGTCACTGATGGCTTGCTCATCGTCAGAAAGCACACCGGCCCTAGCTGAGAGGCTTAGCAATAGTAAAAGTATGGTCGGTGCTAAGTGATATCGCATAGTGTTGGCCTTAGGTCATTTCATTGCCGTTGTCACAGGCATCAAGTCCACAGCTGTTACTCATAGATATCAAGGTCCTCTGCAAGAATGACGGTGCCGTCATAGCGTGATTGCACTTCCCGAAGTACAGTTTCATCCTCGAGGCCAAAGACCAATACATGATACAAAATTAGCTGCTTTGGCTTGGCGCGAGATGCCAGTGCTGCCAGCTCATAGCTCGTGGTGTGATTGCTGCGGTGATAGTTTTGCCAAAACTCTGAACGCTGGCTCAGGGCCGCCTCAGAGACCACCTCATGAATCAGTAAGTCGGCGCCCGTGGCCATGGCTTCTAATTTAGGGTCGTAGGCAGCGTCCCCTGAAATGACAATGACTTTATCTGGTGTTGTAAATTTGTAAGCGAATGCGTTAGGCCAGGTGCCATGCTTCACTTTAAACGCCTCAACAGTGACCCGCTCATCGCGGTAAACAACCCCTTCTTCGATCTCATGGGCATTTATTTTCCAGCCCGATGGTGTGGCAGGTTCCAAGCCATAAAGTCGGTATCGATTGTCCTCCTGCCACGCTTCAGCGACATTGCTGGCCATGGCTGCAGTGCCGGGCGGGCCAAAGAGCTCAAAGGCGTTTTCTCGACCGTGGGTCCAGCTGGTGTACACCAGATCGGGCAATCCTGCGGAGTGATCATGATGGAGATGGGTAAGAAAGGCGATGCCGAGTTGATCCACATTGAGCGCGTTTATCGGACCCCCATACTCCTTCGATACTTCAGCTGCTCTGCGAACCACCCCTGGGCCAAAATCGACGATGTAGGCCTTACCATTTACGACAATAGCAGTGGCGGGTCCTGAACGGTTGGGTGTGGGAATGGGTGTCCCAGTACCCAGCATCACAACTTGAGTACGTGCGAGGGAATTTGCAGAGATGAGTATCAGTAAGACGAAAAGCGCCGGTAACCGCATGATTTGTCTCCTTGTACGCTAGTGGAGGCCAGAAGCTTCTGTCTATGGCCGATTTATCGAATCGGTTTGGGCAGTCTTGCCAATTCCATTTGCTGAGGCTAAAGGCTCATGACGCGGTTTACCAGTGCCGTTCAGTCTTATGTTGGATCCAAAATCCTTTAGGGGATTTCGAGAATCTCGGTATCGACATTTAACCTGATACTTAGGTACGAGGGACGGGGTTCGGCGTGCAGCCGATTCTTGGTGCGCTGTTATTATCGGCGAGGCCCAATCGTCTTATTTGTTAAAGATTGTCACGTTTTGGTAATGCTTGTGAGAAAAAAAACAATGATACTTGTAGTTCTTCAATGCCGTAGTTACTTCAAAGTAGCGCGGCGCCCTAACTGTTTTGGAGTTCCTATGAAAGCGCTAGTTCGCGCCCTGTGTGTTGTGTTGGCATTGATTTCCTCCGCGGTGTTTTCAGCAACCGATGCCGATCGAATTGAGCAGCTAGAAGAGCAGCTGCGAAATCAGCAACAGTTACTCGATGCCATGCAGGACGAGTTGCAGCGACTCAAGGCCGATGTTGTTGGCGGACAAGGAGGTGAGCAAAGTGTGGTTGTATCTATAGCTCCAGACGCGTCAGTCGCCTCGGCAACACCCGTCTCTGAAGCGACGGTCGAAGAAGCATCAGCATCTTCTGCCCAGCTTTATGGGTTTGTCATGGCCGATATGATTTATGACTTTAAGCGCGTTGATCCCAATTGGAACGATACCCTTCGTGTCAGTACTATTGCCACTGACGCCGGTCAGTATGGTCAGGACGGTGAATTCATCTTTGGTGTTAGACAATCCCGTCTGGGCATCAAAGGAAACTATGGCGATGATGTGACCTACCTATTAGAGGCAGAGTTATTTGGCGTCGGCGGTGACGAAGGTCAGACGACGCCGCGCCTAAGGCATGCCTGGGCGACCTACAAAAACATAGGCGTTGGTCAAACCTGGTCTAACTTCATGGATGGCGATATTTTCCCAAATACGATCGATTACTGGGGACCCACGGGGATGGTGTTCTATCGAAATCAACAGGCGCGATACACCTTTCCACTGGGTGAAGATGAATTTTCTATTGCCCTAGAAGATCCGTCGACCGCTTTAACTGTAGGCCGATTCAGAGACACCAACGCCTGTGAACTGAACACATCCTCGTATGATTGTGAGTCAACAGGTTCGACAGCCGCTGACATTTATCAGGCACACAACGACGTGCCTGACCTGAGCCTTCGTTATCGTAATAACGGCGACTTTGGTCATTATCAGGTGGCCGCTATGTT
>JAQWYY010000003.1 GCA_029253705.1 Luminiphilus sp.
TAACCTTTGCGCATGTTCGCTAGGCAGCCCATAACGATCAATCCGGTACCCAGCAGGGTTTGCAACGTAAGTCCCTCGGCAAAAACCCACCACCCCAAAAGCGCTGCCCAAATAAAAGCGGTGTATTCAATAGATAGAAGTTTCTGCGCTTCGGCGCGTCGATATGCCATTGACATTAGTGCCAGTGACCCAATGGCAAAGGCCGCCGCCAAAGCTGCACCGGCCCATTGCGTTGCATTTGCGGGAAGAGTTACAAAGAAAGGCGCCCCCAGAAGTAGTAGCGCGAACACCATAATATTTTGGTAAAAGACGATCTCTGTAGGTCTAGCCATCAGCGAGTGCTTTCTTTGTACGATTAAATAAAGGGCGTAAAGCAAGGCAAACACAAGAACCGCTGACAAGCCCAGCAGATCGCTGTTTGCGTCGAGACTCAGAATCTCTCCTCCCACAACCACAACAACGCCCAGGAATCCCAGTGCTGCCGCAATTTTGGCGTTGCTGTGGATGCGTTCTCCAAGCAGTGGCGCTGCTAGAAATAGGGTAATGATGGGTGCTATGAAAGACAGGCCAATTGCCTGGGCCAAAGGAATTCGGGTGAGGCTAAAAAAGAACAGGTAAGTCATTAGGGTAGTGATCATTGCCCGCAGGACATGAATTTTCAGAAGCGGACCAGAGATTGGCCTCACCCGACTCGGTGAATACAACATCAGCGCGAAAAGAACGCCAAATGCCATACGCCAAAACATGGCGCTGTAGGTGCCCATGGCTATTGCCTGAGCTTTCATGACTGCATCGAGCAGGGAAAACAACAACACGCCAAGCGCTGCCAGAAAAACTGGAAAGTGTATGCTCTGCCTCATGGTTATCCGGCCTCTATATTCCGCGTGCTGTGGAATGGAGCGGTCTTGTTATATTTAAGTTCATAGGAGCACGCTCGTTGATACCCATCTACGAGTTACTACCGCATGTTGGATCCTTGGCAAAGCGATAGCGACAACCTCATGGAAGCATAGCCGACTCATTAGAGCCAGAGTCTTTTAGGTACAAGGTCACTCAAATAGAGAGGCGGGCGATAAGCTTAAACACGTGTTTCTGCATCTCGGTTTGTGTTAATTTTTTACGTGCTAGCCGTTGACAGGCCCCTACCTCAGGCCTGTCTAAGCAGGACCTTATATAAAGGCCAGAGGGCGAATTCTTATGTCTGATTTTGTGGTGAGCGATCAATGGAGCATTCGGACAGGTGGCTACCTAGAGTTTGGCGCTATCGCCGGTGTCGAGTTGAGGATGATTTATTTTCATAATCTTAAGGTCAATGAGGAACGTCCATTTATCATGCTCAACGCTACTTTAGGTGCAAAACTGGGTTTTTCTGGGAACATTGCCGGCGAACACGCCGCCCAAGCCGCAGCGAGAGGCGCTGAAAAGCTCGTGAAGACTATGGCGAAGACAGCGCCGAGCCAGCTGGCTAAAAAGACGGCAGATGTTTTGAATAGGGGGAATCATGCTCGTGGAAATCCAATGTCGTCATCGGTAGAACCGAGTGAAATTTCGCGGCCATTTAGTTTTCATGAGCTAGACGGGGCGTTTATAAAAGGTGGGTCTGTTGGTGTAGACACAGCTGTAATTGGAGGTGGCACAGCGGGTTACTGGTTTAATGAGTGGAGCAATGGCTCGTCGCTTTTTTTTCTACAGTCCACCTGCTTACAGGTAACTTTAGGTCTTGGTATTAACATAGGCAGCGCCCACGGCGGCTTTTTAGTCGATGCTCGTCCACTGGTTGATTTCTGGAGCAACTTCAAATTGTTTGCAATCAAGAAAAGGTTGGACCGAGAGACTTCACTGCAGGAAAAAACACGGCAAATGGGAGTTCTTTGGGACCTAAAGACAAGAGGCTTCTGAAACTCTCAACCACCGGTTAAAAATGGAAAGTCGCTGAATCGAATTTTAGGTCGCCTACTTACATGGAAAGCCATAGCCAACGCTGGAGGCTGAAAAAAATATAAAGGCCATGTTGAGGTTAGAAATCTTGGCTATTTTTGTCGGCTGGGCTCGCCGCTAACGGCACCCATGCGTTAGTCGGTACCACAGCTTGATCTGTTGTGTTGAGCGTCATTACGCTTCGGCGTCGATCACTGACCGCAACCACCAGACCCGCAACTTGTGCAACTGCCAAACACTATACCCCCCGACGCCAAAGACCAAGGTCAACAATAACAACCATTGGTTAACGCCAATTACAAGACAGCCAAAACCGGCCAGTAGCATCATGCCAATAACCGCGAACACAGGATAAAAATCAGCGGCGGTGGCTGTACCCCGATTGTTAAAAAACGCAGCATTATCGGGCTCCATGCGCGCGCGCTTCATGGTGCTATGCGCAATCCAATTCATGGTGAGGATTATGAGCGCAAACGAGATAAACCAGGCTCCGGGGTTGTCGAACTCGAGGGAATAAATGCATAAAAACTGCATAAATCCGACCCAAAATGGTGTGACGAACTCGCTCATAGTTGGTACCCAGACAAACCGTGTGACATTCATCGCATAGATCAGCCAAATCATTAACATTCCGACCAGAAGACTTAAAATTTGTAACCAAGAGATCAATGCAGCAAGACTGGGTTCGTAAATGGTCGGCTCTGATATAACAAAAGACCAAAGCAGCTCAACGGCTAACGCCTGAATGATACCCAGCAAGGTGAGCACCACTGCCGGTACGTTAGCCTTGACTCGTTCCCTGATAGGGTTCATGGCACGCCTACTCCCGCGACAATTTGTAGTGGAAAAATGCAGGCGCCCAACCATTTTTAGTTGTCGAAGGTAGTGCCGAGGCCGGCAACCTTGGTGCAGCCAACAATATGAGTGCCATGATGGTCTTGTTTAGCGTCTTTGTGGCTTTAGTTTAACAAAGGGTTGCCTCAGTGTAAGAGGTCTTTTCGGAGCAGGAAGATTCCGGATTAGGAGCATGGAATTTCTAAAAGTGGTGGGCACATTAAAACTTGAATCTTCAGCCCGCCGATTCGACCCGTCGAGGATGAGGTCCCTTTACAACACGGTTAGCCTAACCTGTGAGGAAGATTCGTAACGTTCTTTTGGGCTGCTGATTTTAGATTTGCACAGTTCCGAAGCTAAACCAAACCGCTGTGCTCAATAAAGTCGCAGCTAGCCGGGTAAATTTAAGAGCTATCAGCGATTTTTAAGCCGACAATCGAACTTGTACTGTAAGTCGGGCGCGCGCTAAGCCTGCAGTAATTTGCGCTCAATCTGGTTCTGCAGTAGGAGGGATGAGATTGCCCACAGGGGCCTATGGAATCTGTCGCTTATAGAGATTTATCTGCCGTGGCGTTAGCTCTAACCTGTTCATTGGCCACCTTGCTGCGATTGCGCATGGGCAAGGAGGCGCAGTTCCACACGCATGTTTTTGGCAGAAGTACAAATGAATACTGCTCAACTAAATAAGTCTGAGCGAGTGGGCCGGCCTTGGTTTATTCAGCAGGCGGTATTGCGGAGTTAAAAAAGCCAGGTGACAGCGCTGGCATAATTTTCTGGAGTTTCCATATGAGCGATAAATCGTTGTCTCTGATTCTTGGTAGTGGCGGTGCCCGAGGCATGGCGCACATAGGCGTGATCCGGTGGCTTGAGGAGCATGACTACAACATTGCATCTATTAGCGGGTGCTCAATGGGAGCCCTAGTGGGTGGAATATATGCCTGTGGAAAATTGACGGAGTTTACTGACTGGCTGCGAGCCCTCGACAAGCTCGATATTGTGAGGCTACTTGACGTGACCCTGAGTGATGGCGGATTTGTAAAAGGTGATCGGATTATCGAAACGCTGAAAGAGTTGGTCGGTAATCACCGCATTGAAGATTTGCCGATTACGTTCACTGCCGTCGCTGCGAATATCGACGATGAAAAGGAAGTCTGGCTAAATCGCGGTCCGGTATTTGATGCGATTCGTGCGTCTATCTCTTTGCCACTATTTTTTACCCCCGCCCTGCTGGGTGAGCAGCGCCTGCTCGATGGTGGCATTCTGAATCCGGTGCCTATTGCGCCCACCTTTAACGACGCTACCAGCGTGAAGCTGGCTGTGAACCTTAACGGCAAGCCTGTTGCTCATGCGCAGCCTCCAAAGCAGATGGTGACGGAAGGTGGAGCCGGTCTTCGCGAGAAGGTGCAGGCTTACATTGAAGACCTAGCCCGACGTTCGGTGAGTAAAGTCGATATCGACATGGACATGTTCGACATCGCGAACCAAACTTTTGATGCTATGCAAGGTGCGATTGCCCGACACAAGCTTGCCACCTATCCCCCAGACGTCGTGGTGGAAATTCCTCGTAACGCCTGTGGCACTCTCGAGTTCGATCGCGCTGAAGAGATGATCGAGCTAGGTTACGAGAGCGCCGAGAGGGCGTTGGCTCCGCTCGTCTGAATGTTCTTGCAAGGCTGAGTAAACACTTGGGCATTATCTGTATTTGGCAGGTGGCGAGCGGTACTAGAGTGCTAGATAGGGCTTTCTGTTGCTTACCCACTGAGTGCTATGTCAATAAGCCATGGCGAGGCCTGTAGTTTGAGCGAGAGGGCGGCGCGAGAGGTACTGAGTGCAGCTTGTACAATTAGGAGGTCCTCACGAGCTCGGTAAGTCGAAGGTATAAAAAATGTACGCCAACCAAACACCGATCTTAAGTTAAACCGACTAGGCTAATTGCCCCAAACAAAACTTACGGGCGTTGAGGTTGCAGAAGTTCTGTGGCGAGTTAAAAAATCTTTAAATGTGGTTTTGAAATTCGTTCAGAGCCAAGCCTAACCTGTTCAGTGGTTTCTCGGCTGCTTGGCTCATGGCACTCGGGTATCTCCCATTTCTTAGCTCTTCTGCTGCTCTCAACCTGCAACACAGCCAGGCTAACGTGTACTCATGATTGCAATTCTCCGCGGCTTAGAACACGCTTGTTGCTGAACATTACTAATTACTCAAAAAAGGAGAAGCGGTATGCCGCGAGTAAATCTAGAAGGTAGTTCTTCGATTGTTACAGGTGCAGCTTCAGGCATAGGCGAAGCCTGTGCCCGTCAGCTGGCTGATTTAGGTTCGAAAGTGGTTGTTGCGGACCTTAACGAGGAGCGCGGCAAGCAAGTGGCCGAGGAAATCGGGGGTCAATTTGTTAAGTGTGACGTCTCAAGTATTGAAGACGCCGATGCAGCCGTCGCTGCCGCTGCGGCCCTGGGTCCACTTAGGGCCTGCGTGAACTCTGCGGGTTTGGGCGCCGCGGGTCGTACTGTCAGTCGTGACGGCGACCCCTTCCCGTTAGACAAGTTCAGCTTTGTGATTAAAGTAAACTTGATTGGTACGTTCAACATGCTCAGTCGCGCTGCTGCTCAAATGGCAAAGAACGAGCCACTGGATGATGATGGCGGTCGCGGTGCTGTTGTGAACCTTGCGTCTGCCGCCGCCTTCGACGGACAAATTGGTCAGTGTGCTTACTCTGCCTCTAAAGCAGGTGTGGTTGGTATGGCACTTCCCATTGCCCGTGACCTCGCCGCTGTGGGTGTTCGGGTCAACACCGTTGCCCCCGGTCTTATTGACACGCCCATTTATGGTGAAGGACCAGAATCCGACGCATTTAAAGCACACCTTGGGCAGTCGGTGCTGTTTCCTAAGCGGTTGGGTAGCGCTGAGGAGCTTGCATTTGCGGTCGTCGATTGCATCACAAACCCCTACATGAATGCTGAGGTTATTCGACTCGATGGTGGTATTCGCATGCCTCCGAAGTGATTGGGGGTATGGCTGGGTTGTCTGGGAGTACTCCTAGAGAGCCTTGGATAATTTCAGGTAGTCGTTCATTAACTGCGTCTAATTAAGGCTGATTAGTATAGGTGGCCGATTGGCCCTAGCGCTGTCAAAAAGTAGAGACTAACTATGATGCTACCCGCTTATGCGACCGGGTTTGCCCTTGGTTTTTCATTGATTTTGGCAATTGGCGCCCAGAATGCCTTCGTGCTGAGGCAGGGCCTGCTTCGCCAGCATGTACTGCTTGTAGTGCTGTTCTGTGCCAGTGCCGATACGCTCCTGATTTTGGCTGGTGTTGCTGGCTTGTCGGCGTTGATCGCGGACGCGGTCGGCCAATACGCCTCGGTGCTCTACGGGCTGGCCGCTTTGTGGCTTGCCGGTTACGGGGTGATGCGGCTTAGCAGTGCTATCCGCGCTGGCGATGCAATGATCACGAAGGTTACAACGGTCAATACTGGTAGGGCGGTCCTTACGACTGCGGCCATTCTGACACTTGGCAATCCGCATGTTTACCTTGATACCGTTGTGCTGATTGGCGCGGTGTCCCTGCAGTTTAACGGCATGTCAAAATTGGCCTATGGCGCTGGCGCGATCACGGCAAGCTTTGTGTTCTTTTTTATGCTGGGTTACGGGGCGAGCTTGCTAGTCCCAACAATGCAGCGGCCAAATGCCTGGCGTATTCTGGACATCCTAATTGCGCTGGTGATGTTTGTGCTGGCGCTTGGAATGGCCAAGGCTGGCGGCTGGCTGGGCGGTTAAGCGTCTCGCGCGGGCTGGAATAGTCCGCTGAGGTTCAGCACGAACGCAGTGAAGTGGTGGGCCTAGTAGGACTTGAACCTACGACCAATCGATTATGAGGATCTTGGAGATCCTAGTCAGTCTCCCGCAAGCGGAAGATTCGTAAGAGTTTTTAAAGATACTGATTTTCGATTTGAAGAGACCCGAACCTATACCGAACCTCGGCTGAACTTTAGACCAATACGAACTCAGCAAGTCGAAGATTCATAACAAGGTTTGCCAACCGAACACCGAACTGGGGCCGAATCGGCCCTGCCACTTTCTAGACGCCCTATCAGAGGTCAATTAACAAATAATTCATAAACGAATTATCAATAGTTGGTCCTCTGGTCTTCCTCCTCAGGTCCTTAAGGTTCCCTACAGTCCTTATCATTCACGCCTCGGGTTACTGTGGCTGTCCCCGGGGGATCCTGCGGGGAAGCTATTGTGATTCCAACTACCCATGTATTTGCAGTCAAATAACTTTTCAGCCTATTTGAACACTGCGCTCGATCTCAATACTGCTCGTGGCCACTTTATTTTTGGCATTCATCACCGAGCCGCGCCAACCCGTACGCACAGTTCACTTGACCGGGTAGAGTCGGCGGTGAGCGCTTCAACAGAGTAGCGCTTGGCAGACCACAACTTTTAAAGTCCTTTTCGAATTACCCCACCCCTCGCGAATAACAGAAGCTATTGGTTAAATAACCTAGACCCGGACTAATCCCAGAAAATAAGCTCTCGACAGCAATTACTAAGACCTCAAAAAAATTTTAGAAATTCGTGTAATGTAGGTTCCCTCTCTGATCAAGATTGGAGGCGGTATGCGTTCTGCACTGATTGCTCTAGCACTTTTTTATATTGAAGTGGTAAGTGCTGCCTGCCCAACGACCTTTGTTAATGACGGGGGTTGGCATACCAGCGACCCTGAATGGTCTGCAGATGTCATTTATGTAATAACCACCTTCAGCCTTTCAAATGACGCGTCGGGTGACGTTGACTTCAGCGCGTTGACTGCACCAGAAACCCTACAACGCTGGGTCAACTACCCTGTAGGTGGAGATCCGTATATCACACCAGTTTACGATATCCCCGATGCTTCCCTCACGTTCAAGACTTCACCAGCGGGCAATGTCTACGCATCAGGGGCTACAATAA
Source organism: Luminiphilus sp. (assembly GCA_029253705.1). Lineage (GTDB taxonomy): Bacteria > Pseudomonadota > Gammaproteobacteria > Pseudomonadales > Halieaceae > Luminiphilus. The sequence continues at coordinate 7,720 of JAQWYY010000003.1, forward strand.
CTTGGCAGGTCGCAATGGATATTTCGGGAGCACCGGCGGGCTACCAAAACACACTATCAGTGCGCCCGGAAGAAGGCGGGAGCTATGGGCAGTTCAGCTATACCTTACTCAGCAGCAGTATCTCCTGCAGTTCTGGAGAACCCTTTTTTGCGGCAATTGCTGCGGCTGAAGCCGGAGTTGATGAGATAAGTCTGACCGTTGCGGCAGAAGCGGGTAGTGCCACCATCACCAGCTACGATGCAATCTGTGAGGACACAGATGGAAACGAAACGGGCGCAGTTAGCACAGGAACGACGATTTCAGTAGCAGATCTAGAGAATGGAGAGGATTACACCTGTACAGTAACGGCATCTAATTCTATTGGCACCAGCATCGCTTCGGGTCCCGCTGAGATCAGTACGCCGTCATCCCGACTCCCGGTATGGCTGATGTACAAGGCGGCAGAATAGCTGCCTGCAATATGAAACACAGAGCTCGGTCTAGGCCGGGCTTTTTTTTGACATAAAAATGGTGGGCCCAGTAGGACTTGAGCCTACGACCAATCGATTATGAGGATGGGGAAGGGTCCGTCGAGACTCTGATAAGAGGAAGAATCGTAAGGGCGTTTCTGGATGCTGATTTCCAATTTGCCCTAGTCCGAACCTACAGCGAACCAATGTGCCCTGTGAGTTCGCCTTGGGCGGCGTGGCTTTAAACGCATCAGAAGCCCAGCACATTTTTTTAGGAAGATTGGTTAGGCGAGATGAACACGTAGGACAGCGCAATTCAGCGCGTCACTTGCTGGCCTCGTAAAGCAGCCAGATAGGCAGTCCTGATGCAAGTACCTCAACCGTACTACTTGCAGCGTAACTAACACCGGAGTTATTGGTCGCCGTCACCGCGCAGGTATAAGGTTTTAATGACTCGAGGCCCGTTAATGTGAGCGGTGAAGCACTGCCATCGATAGAGTGCACATTCCCGTCAACATCTGTGCAGTTCAAGGTATAAGAAGATATTGCAGATGCGCCTTCAGTTTGTACGGTAAAGGCAACCACTACTTCATCACTAAAACCTTCGATACTGGTTATAGTGGGTCGAGATGGAGTGCTCAAATAACGCAGCGCTGCATCATTGCCATCGCCAGCATTGTATTCAACCGTCATCGCTACCCCTGAAACATCCAAGGTCGCACCTTGCTCGAGGGCATTAAAGCTACCTGTTATAGCACCGCCCGTATTGGAGATAAAAACAATGTCTTGCCCAAGAGTTGGTGTAAACCCACTGCCAATATTGACCTGTAGTACTGCCCCGTCGATAGAAAGGCTACTTGCTTGCAACTGATCAAATTCAGTACAAGCGGTGGTACCCATTAGGTCGAGGGTCACAAGCGCACCGGGCCGCAAGCTTAGGTCAGCAACTGTGGAGCAACCGGTTGCCATGTCGGTAGGGCCCGGGGAAAGTTCGCCACCGTTACTCACTACAACATTGGCTGTGATATTACCTCCGCCGCGAAGGGCCCCACCGGCAACGTTCAGGTTGCCACTCTGCGCTCCGGCGGGTAGTGCTATTGCCATAGCCAACGCGAAAATCCACCGAAGTTGTGTTGTGGCGGTCTGGTTCAGCATTAGTTTATCGTGTGCCCACTGCTGTGTCAGAGGGCAGGAGCTGCTCAATCAGTATGCGCTGCGAGGCCAATTCTTCGGTTAGCATCTCTATGCGCATCGCTTGATTATCTGTAACGTGCATTTGCTCTTTAAGGGCGTTTACCAGAACGGGGATGACTCCCAAATAGTTCACAGATTTAACGCCTTCGTCGTTCTCAGATACCAGCTGAGGCAACACTGCCTCTACCTCTTGCGCAATGAAACCCATACGCTCCCGCTTATCGTTATGACGCTCATTTGGTAGCCACCGATACTGTTTGCCATCTAAGCCTCGGATCTGATCTTGAGCTGCGCTGATTGTTTTAACTTGAGTTTTAAAGCGGCCATCGGATTCGACTGTTATATCACCACTCACCAGCAAGTTAGGGGTTATCGTCACAAGTGTTGGCTCTACCTTTAAGACCTCTGCATTTTCTGCGGAATTTACAGTTAGGTTATCGGCTTTTATGAGCAATTTGTCTTGCTTTATGTAAATAGAGTCTGCTGGTGAACCTGTTTCGATCCGGAACGGTAATGTGGTGCCGTTCGTCTGGTCTCTTATAAAGAAATTGAATTCGTTACCGGCCACATCCCAGATCTGCGGCGTCCATCCCGACGAGCCGTTCTGCTCCAATCGCAGAGTTGGGGAATCCCCGTCAACAGTGTGAATGCGCACGACTGGTGTATTGGTGCCAAGCCCCACTTTACCGAGATCGTCCACATACAAGGCGTTGTCTCTAGCGCCAGCTTCGATTGTAAAGGGTATTTTATTACCAGTGGCGTCCTCAATAGAAAACTTATTGGCACCACCGTTTGCGCTGTCGTTGAAAATTAGGCGCCAGTCATTCGCAGGAAAACTGGCAGCATCGCTAGTATCGTCGGCGTGGATGCGTAGGTTGTTTTCCTTAAGGCGTAAGGTGTCGAAATCAAAACTTTCCAAATCGACACAATCTTGCCCTATACAAGCACTCCCATCTACGATGAGGTCGTCGGCATATGCCACTGCGGAACCGACTGATAATGCCAGGCCGAGACTTAAAGCAAGTGTGCTGTACAGCGGTCTAATAGTGCGAGGGTTATTGAGCAATGTTATTCCTCCTTCATGTCAGGCGACACAACCTGTCCGCTGACAATTCGGAAAACGCCATGGTCAACGACATTTGTATACTGACTTGTCCCCCGCTGCGCATCGGTGCTTTCCCTGCCATTGTTTATAACGATGTCATATAACGGCAATCTTGGCGCCCCCGTGCCTGTGACCGCTGTGATCTCATATCGGTAAAGGCCGTCTGACAGTCCGCTTGTAGATTGAAACGAAGTTCCCCGAACTGTGGACATGAAGCCATCAGGGCCAGTAATTCGAATCGATTCAGGTGCTATATTTATCGAAAAACTGACGCTTTTGCTCGATCCTGACACGCTCGCCGCGCTGGCTTCAATAGTCCCACATAGAAGTAAAGTGAACACCAAACTTCTTGCAATCATGCGTGTCTCCTACCCGCCTGTTGAGGCTTTACCTTACACCTTAAAATGGGGCCACGCCAAATATGGCTGCCTTAAAAAGTAAGCACACCTAAAAGCGACAATTTGCCGTCTTATTTATATTTCGATAAGCACCGCTTCGAGCCAGCGAACGCCCAAGCGCACTGCGCACGCTGGAATAGTTCTACCGGTTCAACACGAACGAAGTGCGACAGAAGGTACGTCTTAGCGCCACGGAGCACTTGGATGTGCGAGAGCGGTGAATGGTGGGCCCAGTAGGACTTGAATCGATGACCAATCGATTATGAGGATGGGGGAGAGTCGGGCGAGACTCTGATAAGAGAAAGAATCGTAAGGTCTTCTCTGGGTGCTGATTTTCGATTTGCACTCGTCCGAACCTATATCGAACCGTCGTACCCTATGAGTTCGCATCAAGCCGTTTAACTTCAAGAGCTATAAGTCA
>JAQWYY010000024.1 GCA_029253705.1 Luminiphilus sp.
CGTTCTGGCCATTCAAGCAGGGCAGAACCCCCGGGTCATCGAAAGCATGCTAAAAGCGTATTTAGACCCAGCCCATCGCGATAAAAATGCGAACAACGGCAAATGAGCGACGACGACGAGGAAGATTCAGGCCCCGCGGGATCACCCGCTTGGATGGCCACGTTCGCCGACCTCATGTCGCTGCTGATGTGCTTCTTCGTGATCATTTTATCTTTTTCAGAGCTTGACGTGATCAAGTACAAGCAAATCGCTGAATCAATGAAGGATGCCTTTGGCGTTCAGCAAAAAATGGAGCTGACATCAATTCCTAAAGGCACCAGCGTGGTAGCGACCGAGTTTCAGCCGGGCATACCCGAACCAACACCCCTTGAGCGCATTGAACAAGTCACAACAAATCAAGACCTCAACTCACTGCGTATTGGGAACCCTGACGCCAAAGAAACCAAAGCTCGGGAAGTAAAGGACCTCATCACCGAAGAAATGGAAATGCTCATTGAAGAGACTGAGCTTGATGCAGAAATGTTGCGCCGGCTACTTAAGGCTGAGATTGAAGCGGGACAAATTGATGTGGAGAGTGAGGGTCGTACCATTGTAATTCGTATTCGGGAGAAAGGTTCCTTTCCCTCAGGCTCGGCACAATTAGATATTGGATTTCTAGCCGTGTTGGATAAAACGGGTTTTGCGCTTAACGAAATCAAAGGCCGAATTTTTATTGAGGGCCACACCGACAACGTACCCATTAATACTGCGCGCTATGGCTCAAACTGGGATTTATCCGCGGCACGTTCTGTCGCGGTCGCGGAGCGACTGCTTGAAGGACCAAAAATGGACCCCATTCGATTAACCATTTCTGGCCATGCCGACACACGACCACAAGCGCCAAATCAATCTTGGGAAGGACGTGCGCAAAATAGGCGCGTCGAGGTGGTTGTTAAGCAACCGCTTAGTGAAAGCCAAAGCACATTTATTCAGGAGATGCGAGAGACCAATCCAGAAGCTGTAAAAGCACTTGAAGACACCGGTATAAGCATCAAACAATGAAACAGCCAATATTTAGATCTAAGGCTGCCGTAGCCAATTATGCAAGTAATAAGTTGTGGCGCACTGGCTGGCTGAAACGGCGATGGGGGCAGCTAAATAATAATGGCCAACCACGCCTAAGGAGGTTAAAACACGATGGCTGATTTTGAAGACGACTGCGGTAGAGAATTTTTTCGGATTGATGACGAGCTGCGTTTAAGTTGGAAGAAAGTTGACCCCGAATCAGTAAGCAGCACAACTGATCGGGACATGGAACTGCACAACTTAAACGCTAATTTGCAAAAGCTCATTTCTACCGCTTTTAGTAGCTCCGCCGTTGTCGGTGAGGCTCTGGGGTTGTTGAATCGGAAAATTGAGTTGCTCAGCGGAGAAGAGGACAGCGGTACCCTAGACCTCAATGCAGTTCCCGCAAATGTAAGTGGTTCAGGTCTAGCCTTCGCATCGAATGAACCCCTCGCGCACAACGAGTCTATTGAACTGACCATGTTACTGCTTCCAGTAAACGCCATGGTTCGCATACGCGCCAACGTCGTAACTTGCTCTAGCTACCCGGGGGATCAATGGACCTACTGGATACGCTCACAATTCGAGCCTGAGCAAGAAATCATTACAGAGCAGATTGTTCAACATGTAAATCTAAAACAAATACAGAGCTTGGCTTCGCGGCACAAAAGGCCCTAGGCCTGTAAAGGGCAAATCACCTGTAGGTTAGGTCCAATCGGTGAGTTTAGCCCGCAGTCGAGCGACTGCCTGGCCATGAATCTGCGAGACTCGAGACTCACTGACATTGAGGACCATTCCAATCTCCTTAAGATTGAGCCCCTCGGTATAGTAGAGCGACATCATGAGCCCCTCTTTTTCGGGCAATCGTCCAATTGCCTCTACCACGGCTTCGCGTTGGGCGGTGTCGAAAACAGTCGTCGTAGTGGCATCGACTTCGGTTGGCACATCCAGCTCTTCGAGCTGGCCGATTCGCGCGCAAGCCAATTCTCCCGATAATTGTTGATAGCTGTCTAAATCCATATCGAGCTGATCAGCAATTTCTTGATCCGTAGCCGGTCGTCCAACCCGTTGCTCAGCACGTTCTATCGCCGCCGCTACACGACCTAGGTCACGCTGTACGCTTCTTGGCAACCAGTCCCGGCTACGCAATTCATCGAGCATAGCACCGCGAATTCGGATAGCCGCATATGTAGAAAACTGAGCGCCTGAATCGAGCTGATGGTCATCGGACGCTTTTAAAAGGCCGATCAGGCCCACCTGAATCAAATCATCCATTTCGATATGGGCAGGCAGGCGCACCAACAGTTGTTGAGCAATGCGCTTCACCAAAGGCAAATGCGCACGCACTAGGGCGTCGCCCTGGCTGGCCCCGCCGCAAGCGCCATATTCTGATAGCTTAGCGCTAGTGCTTAGGTTCACTGGGCTGTCGCAAAAGCTGTTCAACGAAAAATCCCATGCCCGGGACCGCACCGTCATAAATATTGCTAGTCAATTTTCGGCCAGCATCGCGTATCGCCACTGCTGCAGGTGATCGAGGGTACAGGCTTACCAGAGCACCGCGCTCCTGAACGGCGCGACGCAGGTAAGCATCAGAGGGAACTCCACCCAAGTACCCCAAATCGACATCAAGATATTTATCCGTAACCGTGGTCAATCGCTCGTAGACTTTTCGGCCCTGAGCCACACTATCAATTTGATTCGTCAAAATTTCAAAGCGTCTGACGCCGCGATCATTGCGCAGTACTTTCATTAAGGCGTAAGCATCGGTCAGCGAAGCAGGTTCGTCGCACACTACAACCACGACGGTTTTACACGCCGAGACAAAGGTTTGTACCGTGGTATCAATGCCTGCGCCGGTATCTACAATCAAAACATCAGGGGCGTTGATTTGTTCGGAGAAAGAGCGCACCAAATTGTTTTGCTCGGCCTGATCGAGGCTGGCAAGCCGCGTCACGCCAGAGGATGCAGGCACGATTCTTAGCCCCTCAGGCCCTTCAACAATAACTTCAGAGAGTTGATGTGTGCCGGCCACAACGTCAGCAAGGGTTGACCCTACAGACACACCTAAAATCACATCGACGTTTGCGAGTCCAAGGTCGGCATCAAGGAGAATGACATCTAAGCCCTCCCGGGACATAGATACACCCAAATTAACAGCGATGTTGGTTTTACCCACACCGCCCTTGCCGCCTGTTACGGCGATTACATGCATGGACTTCTCCTTCCTGGAAACTCCCTCATAAGACCCGAATCTCAGGGGCATATGAGGTGTCGACCCTACATCGTAGCGCAGTCCGTACATCGCTGTCAGACCGCAACTTTAAGCTGGGCTGCCTGACGCTCCAGACCCCGCTTTGCAAGGCGTTTGGCATTGGTCAGCATCTCGTCACCAGACACCGGTAGCAAGCTGTTTGTCGCAACGTCATAGCGACCTGCAAGCGCTAGCTCACTCGCCACGACGGCGTCGATCACGGCACCAAGGGAGGTGGCCTCATCAACTTTGGTTGTTATGACACCGGCCAAGGGCAAGTGGCGACTGTGATCAAGAATTTCACGCAAGTGATCGCTACTCGCGGTAGCAGGGAGGGCGACAAAGGCAGCAAGACCCCCACGTTGACGGGACAGCAGCCTTAGCACGGGATCCTGAGATCCTAACGTCGGGCTGAGTGCGGGTGTGTCAATAATGATCTCTCGAGCCCACCGACACCCTGAAAGGATCTCCGCAAGCTCTTCGTGACTGCGAGCACTGTACTGTTTTACGTTAAGACGTGTCGCCAGCTGACTTAAGGCTGTGTCCTGACTGGGATCACCACAATGAACCAGTGCAATTTGCTCCGGAGACAGATAACCCATGCTCGCCTGCATCAATGCCGCAGCTGTTTGCGTTTTACCACTGCCACTTCCGCCAATAATGGCTTTAATCCGAAACCCACCAAGCTCTTCACTGGAAAGACTGTTTAAAGCAGTCATCAAATGTTGCGTTACCTGCTGCCATGCCGCATTCAACCCTTGGACATGGGCAACACCGTCGGCAAGCTCACCCGCTAGCACCCGCCCTAACCCTAAGGTCGCCAAACGCTGGGCTACCGAAGCTGCAACCGGACGCGAACCTGCCGTGTCCTGCCATCGACGCTCCCCCAGGGCTTGTTGCAAGGTCTCGCGCAAACTAGCGAGCTCGCGCTTGAGCTGTGCTAACTGAATTTCGTTATCGGCGGTCGCAACCGGGTTCCTATTGGCCGTGATACTCGGCGAATTAATGCCAGTCATATCGGGTAACTGTGTGGTTGCACATATTTCTATGCCGTCTGCTGTGCGCTGGCTCGACAACACTAAAGCATCGGGCCCAAGGTGCTGCCTCACCTGATCGAGGGCGGCGCGGTTATCTCTGCCTGTAAAGCGCTGCACATTCATTCTACGTATCTCCTCAACTGCGACGGAAAACCGACGCTTCACCATGTTCTAAGTATTTGTATGCAGGTACCGTGCCAATCACGTGGCATTACCCACAGTAGTCACCACACGAATACTCTTATCCGCAGGCACCTCTTCGTAAGCGAGAATATAAAAATTGCTCATACGGCCCCGCAGTAAGCGCGACAGGAACGTTCGGATCACGCCAGACACCAGCAAAACTGGACCGGCGCCCTCGCTTTCCATACGCGCTGCCGAGTCACCAATGCTGCGGACCAAGTTATCCAGTAAATTCGGCTCTACGATGCCGCGATTTTGCTGCAGTGACTGGCCAATCATTTGCTCCAACTGAGCATCGAGTACCATGACCGGTAATTCGTGACTCATGCCGTTGACCGATTGAAATATTGAGGCTCCCAGAGCCACACGAACCGACGCGGTTAATGAATCAGGGTCGGTCTCGGGACCACGATGCCTCGCCAGAGTCTCAGCAATCGTTCGCATATCTCGAATAGGCACACCCTCCTCCAAGAGGTTGTGCACGACCCGGGTAATATCTGCCAAAGACATAGCCCCAGGTATGAGGTTTTCTACCAACTTAGGTGAGGTCTGCTTGAGTCGCTCGAGGAGCTGCTGAACCCCATCTTGACCAATCAGCTTCTGAGCATTGTTGCGCAGCAGCTGGCTCAAGTGGGTGGCGATCACCGTACTGCCGTCAACGACGGTGTATCCCGCGGTTTGTGCTGTATCCCGCTGTGTAGGATCGATCCAAAGCGCCTCGAGGCCGAAGGTCGGGTCTTTGGTTGCTATGCCTTCAACGTCACCGAATACTTGACCAGGGTTAATCGCTAGTTCGCGATCAGGTATCACCTCACCCTCTCCCATTGAGACCCCATGAACGCTGATACGATATTGGGTAGGCCCTAAGTCAAGATTGTCACGGATGTGCACCGAATCAATGAGAAACCCAAGTTCTTGAGAGAGTTTTTTACGCACACCTTTTATTCGGCTGAGTAGGTCGCCGCCCTGATTGGTATCAACCAGGGGGATCAGCCGATAACCCACCTCCAAACCGATAAGGTCGACGGTTGAAACATCTTCCCAGCTCAACTCTGCGCTTTTTGGTTTCTCCGTGTCGAGGGGCTCAAGCTCTTCAACGATCACGTCAGACGCGAGAGACTGCTGTTTGAGGAAACCCGCCACCGCCAGCAAGAGCGCAAAAGATAAAAAGACCAAGTTGGGCATGCCGGGAACGATACCCATCAACCCAATAACACCGGCAGCAACAAATAGCACCCGAGGGTTGGCGGTAAGCTGTCGTGTAACCTCAGCGCTCATGTCCTGCTCGCTAGACATGCGCGTCACAATAATGGCGGTCGCTGTGGACAGTAGCATTGACGGTATCTGAGCAACCAGGCCATCACCAATGGTCAACAGCACATAGTTTTGTGCCGCGGTGCCCGGATCTAGATTGTGCTGCAAAGTGCCAATGGCGAAGCCACCGATAATGTTAATAAATAAAATCAAGATGCCGGCAACAGCGTCGCCGCGAACAAATTTGGAGGCGCCGTCCATCGCACCGTAGAACTCCGACTCCTGACCAATGCGCTCGCGACGCTCGATAGCGTCCTCTTGAGAAATCAGCCCGGAGTTTAAATCTGCATCAATAGCCATTTGTTTGCCGGGCATCGCATCAAGTGTAAAACGCGCTGTTACCTCTGAGACTCGCCCCGCACCCTTGGTGACTACAACAAAGTTAATGACGACAAGAATGGTAAACAGCACGAGACCAACGGCGAAGCTACCCCCGACAACGAACTCACCAAAAGCTTCAATGACTTTTCCCGCGGCGCCAGGTCCGGTATGGCCATTGAGCAGGACGACACGCGTTGAAGCCACGTTAAGCCCCAGTCGCATGAGCGTTGAAATTAACAACACCGTAGGAAAGACACCAAAATCAAGGGGTCGGGTCGAGTAAATAGAGGCCATCAAAACCATAATCGAGAGCGCAATATTAAAGGTAAACAAGACATCCAGCGCTGTTGGTGGAAGTGGCAAAACAATCATCGCCAGCATGAGCAAAATCATTGCCGGTGTGCCCAGCCCGCTCATAATCGAAGCGAGACTCTGCGGGGGTGAGGTAATAGCGCTAGTCGCCATCATTTAGCTCCTTATTCATGATGTCGGCATACTCCTGGGGTAACTCAATAGACTCGGGCCGCGGCACGTAGTCGGTAGCTTGAGCC
>JAQWYY010000038.1 GCA_029253705.1 Luminiphilus sp.
AAAACTGAATAGTGACCGGAGGTATCATGTGGGAATTTACAGGCAAAACGCGGCCCGAGTTCGCTCTTGTACCTCGAGACGGCCAAGAGTCAGTCTGGGACTACCCACGTCCTCCAGCACTTGTCCCTAGTGATGATCAGGTCGATGTCGCGTTCAATGATCTTAAACTCGCAAGCAGTCGTCGCACATTGCGCGTGTTAGAGACCGCTCACCCCCCCACCTACTATATTCCCGAAGACGATGTTAACTGGGAGTTTTTGGCTGCGATCGCCAGGAGTAGCTTCTGCGAATGGAAGGGAACAGCAAATTATTTTTCAATGCAGCGCAATAGTCAGCAGGGTGCGATTGCCTGGCAATATCGCTCACCCGTCGCGAGTTTCGCACAGCTCGATGGTCATGTTTCCTTTTATCCCAGCTTAACCGACTGCTGCGTGAATGGTGAAAGGGTGATACCACAGCCAGGTATATTTTATGGAGGCTGGATAACTAGTCGGGTCGTTGGTCCATTTAAGGGTGAACCTGGAACGGGACATTGGTAACGTTATTTGCTGGTTACTGCAGTAAAATTGCTGATTTAGGTCGCTGCTGGCTCATTGACCAGCCAACCGATCAGGGGTGAGGCCGAAGTTCTGACCATGTGGCACGCTCGACGCTCATTAGGAGTAAGAATCAATGTTGAAAAGCAATGCGTTGAAAAACAAAAAATCTAAGATCCAGCAGCGCAATACCCCAAGCCAAGGAGCTGCCAAAAGACTGCAGAGCGTTACTTGGTGGGCAGTTCTGGTCGGTCTTATTATTTTGCCAATCCACTTAAGCTTTGGCGCGTCTCCCCTTGACCGCCTTGCGACAGCTGTTCGCTTTAAGACGGTAAGCTCTCAGGACACTTCAAAAATTGACTACCGCGCCTTCGCAGAACTTAACGAATTTCTAGCAAGCACCTATCCCAAGACCTTCGAACAACTCGATGTGGAATACATCAACACCTACAGCATCTTGTTACGCTGGGCCGGTAGTGATCCGAGCCAAAACCCTGTTTTATTTACCGCTCACACCGATGTCGTGCCCATTGAGATCGGTACAGAAGACGGCTGGCAGCACCCGCCATTTGCTGGCGTCATCGAAAATAATAATCTATACGGTCGCGGCACTTTAGATGACAAGCAAGGCGTTCTGAGCCTTCTAGAAGCCACCGAAACTCTTCTGGAAGAGGGTTATCAGCCCCGCAGGACTTTAGTCTTTGGCTTTGGTCACGACGAGGAAATCGGAGGTGGGAATGGCGCAGCCGCACTTGCCGAGCGCATGAGGGAACTTAATCTCTCCTTTGACTGGATGGTCGACGAAGGCGGTTTTGTTGTACGCGACACCCCTTTGCTACCTGGACGAGACCTCGCAATGATTAATGTGGCCGAAAAGGGTTATGTCACGCTGACACTTACAACACAGGCACCCGGAGGTCACTCATCGAGCCCAGCCAAGACAGGCGCCATAGGAACCCTCGCTAGGGCACTTGATCGCATCGAGAGCAACCCTTTCGAGCCGAAGCTAGTTGAGCCTATGCGCAGTGCTCTCACTATGATGGCTGCCGAAATGGCTCAGCCAGAGCGATTTCTATTCAACAATCTATGGCTTTTCGACAGCCTCATCGCTGGGCAAATGGCAAAGGACACCACCACCCAGCCCATGGTAAGGACAACCACAGCACTCACCATGATTAACGCCGGCATTAAAGAAAATGTGATACCCCAGCGTGCTGAGGCCAAGGTGAATTTTCGACTGCTACCCGGGGACACTGTAGAAATGTTGATCGCCACGATCACCGAAATTGTCGACGATCCAAGCGTGGTGATCACCAACGATAGGTGGATGGATCGCCCTGGTGTGGCGGATGCCAATGGCAACGGCTTTGCAGTGATCAGCGCAGCTACAGCGACCGTCTATCCTAATGCACTCGCAATACCCTCACTGCTTCAAGCAACCACCGACACACGACATTACGTCAATCTCGCCAAAGATCAGTATCGGTTTCACGGCAACTCCATCGATGCAAGCCAGGCTCGCTCAGTGCACGGTACCAATGAATATATTTCAGAACGCAGCTATAACAACGCTATCGCTGTGGCACGTGGCATGCTGAAAGGGGCTGGGGACGGTCTTTAGAAAAAAGGCATCTAGGGGGTTAACGTCTCGCAATGCAATCGGAGGCTACAACACCTTTAGCTCAACTCCTTTGCGAGAGGCCAAGCTTTCAACGTGCTTTAAAATTCTTTGCATGAGCACAAAATTACGACGGGCGTTTATGCACAAAAATTACCCGTCGCATTAGCGCTCTCGTTGCAATCCCCATCTGACAATTAAGCCAGCACCTTAGCAACACCCGCTCGCTCTGCTCCTCGTATTTCACCAGCTGCTTGAACCGCCGTCATGTGCTACAAAGGACTGTATATTACCTCAACATGGCCACTGCAGCGTGGGAACGCGCTCGAAGACCTACACACAAAAGGAGCAGTCAATAACCTGCTCAAAGGAGTTTGATATGCGCAGCGCCCAACGAGTTTTCAACGTGGCAATACTGATTTTCGCTGTTGCTGCCCTACTCCTTCCGACAACGGTTACCGCGGCTTCACCCGAATATGGCAACAATGCTGAAGTCGGTGAATACTTGTCGATCAATGGTATCGAAATGTATTACGAGACCTATGGCGAAGGAGAGCCCCTCGTGCTGATTCATGGCAGCGGTCAGAGCATTGCTGATATGTCGGCACAGATCAGTCATTTCGCACCGCGCTATCAGGTTATCGTCGCTGACAGCCGCGCCCACGGCAAATCAGGTATAACTGAAGAGCAGATGACCTACAAAATTATGGCGGCAGACTGGGTAGCACTGATCAGGCACCTTCAACTGTCGCCGGTGCGGCTGCTGGGGTGGAGCGATGGCGGCAATATCAGTCTTGAGATTGCCCGCGCATATCCCGATAGCGTCGACCGACTTGCCGTCATGGGCGCTAACTTAAGTCCAGATCGCAGCGCCGTTCATGGCTGGGCCGTAGACTGGGTGATGGATTTTTCTCAGGAAATAGACCGTCAGATTGCAGCAGGCAACAGCGACCAGAACTGGACCGCTCTCAAGCAGCAATTTTATCTTTTGAGGGAATTGCCCGATATGTCCTTGGCCGAACTAGCCAGTATCGAAGCACCGGTATTGGTTATGGCTGGTGATAAGGACATTATTCGGGAAGAACACACGGTACTCATTTACCAAACGTTGTCCAAGGCACACCTGGCTATTTTTCCTGGAGAGACCCACTTTACCCCGGCAACTGACCCTGACCTATTTAACGCAACCGTCGAGCGCTTCATGGAGGGGACTTATCATCGACCCGAATCCAAAGCGTTTATCTTTGGTGACTCAGGAGAGAGTCATTGAGAAGCGCTTTCAGGGGCTCTTTATGCCTGCTTATTTTTGCAATTATTGGCGCCTGTGACACAAAAACTGAGGGTGGGAGTGAGGTCGGTGACAGTAACCCGGTCGCAAATAATTACGTCACTGATCAGCAACCCAGCGACAACGCACTTCAGTCGGGGAGCTGGCTAACCGGCGGCGGCGATTATCGGCAAGCTTACTTTTCCCCGCTTAAGCATATCAATCGTAGCAATGTCACTGAGCTTGGCTACGCATGGCACATCGACCTCCCCTCTGAACATGGCTATGAAGCCACTCCATTGATGGTCGATGGCGTACTCTACGGCAGTGGCCCCCAAGGCATAGCCTTCGCCGTGGACGCCTCAAACGGGCGCTCACTGTGGCAGTTTAACCCTGAAATAGACCCGCAGTTCATGCGCAAAGTTTGTTGCGGTGTGGTTAATCGAGGCGTTGCACTATCTGGGGAAACGGTATTTGTCGCCGCCCTCGATGGCCATCTTTTTGCCCTTGATAAAGGTGACGGCACTGTGGTGTGGCGTGCTGATACATTTATGGATCGCAAGCGGGGTTATACCATTACCGGCGCACCCTACATTGCCGGCGATCTGGTGATCATTGGTAATGCCGGCGCCGAATTCGACGCGCGGGGCTATATCACTGCCTATGATAGGCATACAGGCGAGCAACGCTGGCGATTTTTTACCGTTCCAAATAAGCCCAACCCACCCTTTGAACACCCAGAACTGGAAGTCGCAGCCGCCACTTGGGACCCGGACAGTTTGTGGCAGGTCGGATTGGGGGGCACGGTTTGGGATGCTATGGCCTTTGACCCACAGCTCAATTTACTTTACGTGGGCACTGGAAACGCCGCTCCCTACCCGCGCAAATTAAGGAGTCCAGTTGGCGGCGATAATCTGTACCTAGCTTCAATTCTTGCTATTAATCCTGATGACGGGCGATTGGTTTGGCACTACCAAACCACCCCCGGAGACAACTGGGACTTTACCGCCACTCAAAAGATGATTCTGGCCGACTTGACCATTGAAGGTAAAAGCCGCCAGGTTCTCATGCAGGCCCCTAAAAATGGATTTTTCTACGTATTAGATCGTGTCACCGGCGAGCTGATTTCTGCGGAACCCTACGCACAGGTCAGCTGGGCAAGTCATATTGATCTTGACACGG
>JAQWYY010000042.1 GCA_029253705.1 Luminiphilus sp.
AATAAAGCACTGATAATCTGCTGACAAGCCCCCTGTGGCTGGCTGGGGCGGCCATTGGCCGATTCGAAGTGCTCAATGATCGCCGCTCCGTCACGAATAACGTCTCCGCTGGGAGTAACCAGCGTCGGTATTGTCGCGAGCTTGCCCTTGGGAAGCACCTCAGCCTTAAAACTTTCATGTCCGGTAGAGAATTCTTGAAAGGTAATGCCCTGCTTAATGAGGTAAGCGCGAGCCCGGCCCGAATAAAGTGAGTGTGTAAGGGCATATAAACGGTGCAGACCTGTCATCTTAGCGCGTCCTTTTTCATTCGATAGACGATAAAAAACGGTAACAACAGCAGCACGGACAGTAGGAATATTAATAACCCCTCGCGATACTGTGCTTGCAGGGTGTTGGACACTAACTGTTTGACTTGTGAATAGCCTGCTGGCAAGGGCAGCACCCCATTTTCATGCTCAAAACGCTGATAACGCGACAGCATGCGCTGAAAAATTATCGGTAAGGTGCTCGCTAGATCTACCGTCTCTCCAGGATCTTCAACAATATTGAACAGGCGCCACTGTCCATCGCCTAGAGGCGGCTGATTGACCACGATTTTATAATCGCCTTGAAATAAAGCCCCATGACCCGTGAGTTCGTAACCTACCGCATCATTCTTAGTATAAATATGATCAGCCTCCCCACTTAAGATGGCTGTCAGATCGCGACCGGTTATGGGTAATACCGGCCGCCCTGCGTAGCGGCCGCTTGGCTGCGCAACGCCAGACAGCGCAAGAATGGTGGGAGTAATGTCAGTGGCCCAGGTAAATGCAGCACTCAACTCACCCGTTTGCTGCACAGGTTCCCCGGAAATAATGAGCGGTACCCGCATACCACCCTCTCCCGTATAAAATTTATAAAACGCAAGAGGACTCGCTGAAGCACTGGCGAAACTAGGGCTGATGGTGTTGTAGCTGCCCTTCAGACCGAGACGGTCATAGTCTATGTGATACCCCAATCCACTTGGACCAAGGTTGGCGGGAAATGCCTCAGGGTTGGCAGAACCACTGCCCTCGCTGCCGTTATCCGAGGTGAAAATAAAAATAGTATTTTCATATTGCCCCTGTGACTTTAGGTATGACACCAAGCGACCAATATGAAAGTCCATGGCTTCGATCATGCCTGCATAGACCGCCATTCGCTTCGCTTCATAGCGCTTGCGCTGCGCATCTAAAGCATCCCAGTCATCTGTGGTCGACATATCTACCATCGCAGTATTCGATGCTACGATGCCCAACTCCGCCGCCCGCTGCCGTCGCTGAGTGCGCAGTGAACCCCAGCCCAAGTCGTACACCCCAATGTATTTATCGATGTATTCTTGCGGCGCTTGCACCGGCATATGTACTGCCTGAAAAGGCACGTAAGCAAAGAAAGGGCTACCGTCTTGTATATTGCTGTCGATAAACTCAATGGTTTTATCAATTAAGAAACGTGATGAGTAGAAATCCTCGGGCAAGGTCAGCCGGTTTCCATCCGCA
The DNA here is from genome assembly GCA_029253705.1 of Luminiphilus sp. Classification (GTDB taxonomy): domain Bacteria; phylum Pseudomonadota; class Gammaproteobacteria; order Pseudomonadales; family Halieaceae; genus Luminiphilus. The sequence continues at coordinate 1,518 of JAQWYY010000042.1, forward strand.
AACCAATTAGCTTGGTCGTATATCGGCAGATAAGGCCGCTGTTCCCAGTTGTCAGCTCCCGAATCCATTAGGGCCACGGTACGCTCAAAACCACGTCGGCTGGGACGTTTGTCTGGGGTGGCGCCCAAGTGCCATTTGCCCGCCATATACGTGTGATAGCCGGCATCCTCAAGTAAAGTAGCCACAGTCACTACGTTGGCCCCCAATACGCCTTGGTAGTGGGCCTGTGCACGCTGCTCAGGTGCGAGCATTTCAGGAATATTGGGCACACCGGCAAGATGGTTATCGACCCCGGTAAGCAACATGGCC
>JAQWYY010000067.1 GCA_029253705.1 Luminiphilus sp.
ATTCCGCGATTAACCGAGGCATAAAGTAAAGCTGATTCGAGGGCATAATTGAGCTGAAAACGGCCCGCCCAGTCTCCATAATCTACTTTATCCACATTTGCATAACTCGGGTTTGCTGCTATCTCATCTGCCAGATCGAAGAGAATAGTTCCGTCCGGCAAAGGGGCTTCACTAAAGTTCTCTGCAGTATTCCTGTATCTCATTGTTTTATCGTCTTGGGACCATCGCAAACCCGCAATAGCGGTAACGCGCTCGGACAGTGCAAGCTCTGCTTCCCCAAAAATCGACCAATTCTCAGAGTCTATTGCAGCGGCCTGATGTACCTCTCCAGTCGAGTCACCCACGATCGCCGGACCAGCCACTACGGCTATGCCACTATAGTCAATGTCTAGAAAATAGGCCCCCGCCTGCCACTTCAATCTCTCATTTTCCGCGGACAAACGAATTTCATGAGTGATGGTTTCGTATTCTGACTGTGTTGAGAAAGGGAAATAGACTAGCCCGCCACCCGCATCTTCAATGTAATATTTATACATGTCGTTCCATGCGCCGATGTAGTCCAGCGTTAGTCCATTATCAAAAGCGTGGGAAAGCTTCGCCGATAATGTCGTGCTATCACGATCCATTCCTGGGTAATTAGCGTCAGAGGCGTGCCGGTGTACGTCACCCGTAATTGGTGCTCCTGCATTTTGACCAAAGGAAGTCTCGGGGTTTTGATCAGCAAAACGCACCACATACTGACCAGTAGGTACACGATCATCCTCAAGGTAGGTTGCGCCCAAAGTTAGAAGGGTGTTGCTGGTGAGATCGACTTGCAGATTACCGCGAAGGCTGTAGCCGTCGGCGCCCCCTGCATTTCTTCCCGACGCTTCGATGTCAGGGCCTGCCCAAAAACCGGGTTTGATATAACCGTCGTGCGTCTCATACATTCCTGCAACACGCAGGCGAACTCTTTCGGAGCCACCGCCCACAGCACCTTCGATAGCCTGGTTACCAAATTCTCCAATGCTAGCGCGGATATAACCGTTCAAATCGGTCGCCTCGGCCTGATTCGTTCGATAGTGAACCAAACCCCCTGTTGCATTGCGCCCGTAAAGCGTTCCCTGAGGACCTCTCAGAACCTCGACACTGTTCATATCGAACATCTGTGCATTGACCGCATTCATGTTGGAGGTATAAACATCATCAACATACACAGCGATTGGTGGTTCCAAATTGTCCTGGAAGTTATTCTGTGAGATGCCGCGAAGATTAAAGATGGTGAAGCCAGGCATGTAAGTTGAGACCTGCAGTCCCGGTATCTGCTGCGTAACTTGAATAGTATTGTTCAAGTTGAGGGCTTGTAATTGATCCCCACTCAGAGCCGATACGGATAATCCAACATCCTGAAGGTTTTCCTCACGTTTTTGAGCCGTGACAAGGACTTCCTCCAATACATTGGCGTATCCGTTATTTGCGCCAAGCCCAATAGTAATGGCAGACAATGTTCCCCAATAAATTCTGAGATTTTTTTTTATTTTCATCTTCCATTTCTCCCTCAATTTTATTTTTGGTACCGCCAGCGTGGCACCGCTCTCACATATAATCTGTATCCCCGTTTTTCTTTCGCGATCCAGCGCCGCTAGGTCGTACGTTACCTTCTTGATCCTTGGTCGATCTTTTTGTGGTGCACCTCTTCATGCGTGTTCTTTAGTCATTAACAGTCACTGCGAGGGAAAAAAATGTGCCCACCCGCGCAGCAATTCAAACCAGCAGCAGAGATAAATTTCACCGATCTGGGCCTATCACCGCTTAGGTATTTATTTTGTCATATGACTAAAAATAGGCGAGATTTCTTCTAATGTCAAATAAACCCGACCTGCGATTAAGGATTAGTGCTAAGG
>JAQWYY010000074.1 GCA_029253705.1 Luminiphilus sp.
GATCCTCATAATCGATTGGTCGTAGGTTCAAGTCCTACTGGGCCCACCATTTTGGCCCTCTACTTCACTGCGTTCGCGTTGAACCTCAGCGGAATATTCCAGCCCGCGCAGTGAGCAAATTAAACCGGTAACCTTCATTTTTTAAAAAAGCCCCATTGTTTGCACCACTTAATTCACTCATTGCTGTAATCTAAAAAGCAACAGTGACATTCTAAGACGGCGGCAACGACTCGCATGAAAACAAAAAATTGCTACAAAGTAACGGTATCAGCCCTACGACGATTGAGTGAGATGGTGGCGACCGTCATCGCACTTTGTTGTTTTATAGTGCAGCCCAGCTTTGCAGAGGTCATTGATAACGACCTTGTGGTTGATGGGTCCGTCTGTGTCGGTGACGACTGTACTGCCCAGGAGTTGTTTGGATTTGACACAGTGCGGCTACGCGGCGAGAACCCGAGATTAGACTTTCTCGATACCAGCAGCTCCGGAAGCTTCCCAAGTAACGACTGGTCTGTTCGGGCCGAATACAACACTACGACAGGTGCTCCACAGTTTGTCATCTACGACGAGACGGGTTCTGCTGGAATGTTAGTGCTTCAGGCAGGCTCTGATGGTGGTGTTGCGCTAGGAGCAAATTCAGAAATAAGTGCTGGGGCCATCTCAGTAGGTAGTACAGCCGTCCAGCGCCGGATCGCCTTTGTAGCTGATGGCACTGTCGCAACCGATGCAGCAACAAAAAGCCAGCTAGACGCTTTTATTGCCACTATTTCTGGCAGCGAGGCAACACAACTCGCGCAAGATAAGGCTGCTCTTGATACAGAAATCAACAACCTGGAAACCCAATTAGCAGCACTGCTAAACCGAATAAGCGCCCTCGAAACAGCATTGAGTAATTGAGGTGGGGTCACAGCCTTTTGCTATGGCTGCGGGTCGCATGCACCTGAAAGCTAAATATTTGATTTCAGGATGCTTACTCATCGTTGCGCCCTGCGGGTGGTCGCAGCATGAACAACCGGTGATTTTTCTAAACCCGCAGATTTATTCAAGCACTACGACGGTTGCCTCCGATATGTGCGTTGGCTTTGACTGTGTGGGTGCATCAGAAACATTCACCCAAAACTTTACCGAACTGCGTCTGAAAGAAAATAACGTCGTGGTACGTTTCATAAATACAACATCACAGGCCAGCGAAAGCTTGGGCGCAAGCTGGCTAATGCAAGCTAACGACAACCTAAATGGCGGCTCTAATAACTTTCGTTTTTTAGCTAAGGCCTTTGCTACTGAAATCTATGATAACAATGGCACTGATTACATCCGTGAGGTTTTTACCGATGTCAGAATCAGCGATGGCGAAACGCCCGCCTACGACTGCAACATTGGGGATACGGGACTCTTAGTTGAACCCGCCCTTACCGGTACTCCAATCCCCGAAGGAAGCCCATACATATTAAAAACTTCAGAATTTAACGGCATTCAAACATGGAGCTGCTCGACCAGACCTGCGTACGAGGAAGAGCTTGTCATGCGCCTGGGAACTAGTGCTCGTGATTTTATTACCTTAGGCGAGGGAAGCGAGCCAACACCATTGGAAAGCCCGGGGGTCGTTTCGGTAGGCGCAACTGCCTCGCTGCGAAAAATCACAAACGTCGC
>JAQWYY010000102.1 GCA_029253705.1 Luminiphilus sp.
GACAGTTACATCGGAGGAGAGCTTGATTGGGATATGAATCTAGTGCTCGCAAAAGATGAGGCTACGCCTACCCGCCCCGGGACGTTTGGTCAGCTGGGGTGGACAACATGGCTTGTAGACGGGCCTCAGGAGACGGACCTCGACGATCTGGCCCTAAACCCGTCACAAACAAATATTGATAATGTGTTGGGCAGCGTTGCCCGATGAAGACATCTGGAGAGTCCACTTATGAGTGAAATTTCGCGATCTGCCCTGTTTGGTAAGTTAAACAAAATAGCCTACCAGTCTGTAGAAAGTGCGACTGTGTTCTGCAAAATGCGAGGCAACCCTTACGTGGAGGTTGTTCACTGGATTCAGCAGGTCTTACAGCTCGCCGATTCAGATTTGCATCGAATTGTTAAGAGTTTCGAGATTGATCCGTCGATTTTAGTGCGAGACATCACATCCGCCCTAGACAGTTTGCCCAGAGGCGCAACCTCAATAAGCGACTTTTCACCGCATCTTGAGGAAAGCGTAGAGCGTGGTTGGGTGTATGGCAGTTTGATGCTCAATGACACGAGGGTTAGAACAGGTCACATGATACTTGGCATGCTTAAGACACGTTCTTTAAAAAGCGTGTTGCTAGGTATTAGCTCCGAGTTTGGAAAAATTTCTGAGGAGACTTTGGGGGATCAATTTGATGCTCTAACTGCAGATTCTCCGGAGACGGGATCATCGGCTCAGGGTGCCTCGGAGCCCGGTACCGAAAATTCTGCGATGGCACCACCGGCCATGGGCAAAGGTGAGGCGCTTGCCCAATTTACGGTCGATATGACGGAAGAGGCGCGCAGTGGCGATATGGACCCCATTGTTGGTCGTGATGATGAGGTTCGCCAGCTGGTAGATATTTTGATGCGCCGCCGTCAAAACAACCCGATTCTCACGGGCGAGGCAGGCGTCGGTAAGACGGCGGTGGTTGAAGGTTTTGCCCAGCGAATTGCACGCGGCGACGTACCTCCCTCCCTGCGAGACGTTAAGCTGCTGTCGCTCGACATTGGATTGCTGCAAGCCGGTGCCAGTATGAAAGGCGAGTTTGAGGAGCGGCTGAGACAAGTTATCGAGGAGGTGCAATCCTCAGAAACACCTATCATTCTTTTCATCGACGAGGCTCACACGCTTATTGGTGCCGGCGGTGCAGCCGGCACGGGTGATGCTGCCAATTTGCTCAAGCCGGCGTTGGCCCGAGGTAATTTGCGGACAGTAGCCGCGACTACTTGGGCGGAATACAAAAAGCATATTGAAAAAGACCCTGCGTTGACGCGTCGTTTCCAAGTCGTCCAAGTCCTAGAGCCCTCTGAAGAAAAAGCGATAAAAATGATGCGTGGGATCGCCAAGAGCATGCAAAAGCATCATGCCGTTGAAGTGCTTGACGAGGCCCTGGAGGCATCGGTTCGTCTGTCGCATCGTTATATTCCGGCTCGTCAGTTGCCCGATAAGTCAGTCAGTTTGCTTGATACCGCTTGTGCTCGGGTTGCCATAAGTCAGCATGCGGTGCCGGCGCAGATCGATGACTGTCGCCGGCAAATTGAAAGCCTTGAAACTGAAATGGCGATTATCGAAAGAGAGTCGGCTGTGGGTGTTGATACGGCTGAAAGAAAGCAAAACGTGGATGCGTCTTTGGTTGTTGAGCGTGATCGACTCACAGTACTGGAAGAGCGATGGGCAGCTGAAGGGGAACTGGTGGCGAGGATTGTTGATTTACAAAATCAACTGCGTGAGGCCAGCGAACCCGCTGCTGACGATTCTAGTGCTGCTGAGGACAACACAGCTGCTGAGGGTCAAGATCAGGAGCCGGAAGCGGCTTTGAGCGCTGAAGAACGCAAAGCCCTACTCGATGAGTTGGCGGTCAAGCGTGCTGCGCTTACTGAGCTTCAGGGCGAAGAGGCGTTGATACTCCCCGTGGTAGGAGATCAGGCCGTCGCCTCTGTGGTGCAAGACTGGACGGGTATTCCCGTTGGGAAAATGGTGAGTAATGAAATTTCGACCGTGCTGCACCTTGCTGATAATTTAGAGCAGCGCATTATTGGCCAGCGGCACGCACTGGATATGATTGCCAAGCGCATTCAAACGTCTAGGGCTAAATTAGATAACCCCAATAAGCCTATTGGCGTATTTATGCTAGCGGGTACATCGGGCGTGGGTAAAACAGAAACCGCTCTTGCACTTGCCGAG
>JAQWYY010000116.1 GCA_029253705.1 Luminiphilus sp.
GGCTATGCATCGACGCACTTCTGGGTCGACCCCGCAGAAGAGCTTTTCGTCATTTTTATGACTCAGCTCATACCGTCCTCAACGTTCAACTTGCGAGGTCAGATCCGAAATATTGTCTATGGCGCTATCGATGAAAGCGCATGACCTTTGCGCGGAGTGTTTGAACCCAATTTGAGCGACTGTCGATCTGGGGTAACGTCAAAAACCAGCGCTCTTTTGCACCAAGAATTACGCAGACCCAACTGGAGGATAGGTAACGATTACTTCGGTCAGATGTAAACCCCAGCACAAAGGGAATGCCTCCTAGAGAACCTAAGCTCATTTGGCCGCGGCAACCGGACAGAAACTAGTGCAACACTGGAGCTAACAAAAAGGGGGACGAGAAATATTTTGATTTAAACAGCTGGGCCCACCTGTTGGTCTTGACCAGTGATAAATCTACTCGTGCGTTAAAAAAATATTTGCAGGAAAGTAGAAAAGCAAGCTGGCACGATGGAGTGCTGTACTTACTGAAGTCTAAGATCTAATCCTCACACTACCGGACAGCTGGGTACAATCTCCCATGCCTTGACGTTACCTATGGCCGGTTAAGTGTTAGTAAAAAGTGAGTTGAGTACCCTGTGGAAAGGCAGTCTCAATCAACAGTAGTGGGCTCCTCCAGCAGCTCAATAGACTTAATGTCTAAGCCTAGCTGCCTACGATCTTTCCCAATTTTAAAATCAATCGGCCGAAATGTATGCAGGGAAATAGTAAGACTATTCACCTGCTCAGTTTTTGGTAATTCGAATTGCAAATTCGTTTGGTTCAGGTTGATAAGCCTTCCAGTAATCCCATTTACAGTAACATGAGGCTGCATTGTCACCATGGAGGCAAGTGGGCGGTAGCCCCTAGTTTGGATAGCAAGCGTGCTCCTACCTAGACTGTCAAAACTTAGGTTAGAGAATTCAACAGTGCCTTCTGTCCAGACGCCATCTGCTTGAATGCCTCGAACCTGCCCAAGACGATTTTCAGGCAAATATAAGATCCCCGCTTTTCTCATGTAGTCATCAAGATAAGTGTCGCATGGCAGTTTGCCTAACTTTAGCCTCCCGGACATTATTGAAGATGCAAGGGGTATGTGCCGTGAGTGTTCGGAAATTTCAAATGCAACTGGTATGGAACTCACTGGCATGAACATATCGCTGTCAATAGTTTTGCCTAACCAAAATACATTTCGGTTTTTTGAACAAAAAAACGCGCTAAATTGCATCAGGCTTTCCTCGTTGACGGTTAGTACGTCGTAGCCTAAATAGGCGCTTAGCGTACTTCTGAGCTTGTGTCCCCCGATAGAGGGGGATCGCTTTTCAAGGATTAAAACGTCCTTGGCCCCGACGTATTTCTCTAGCTCCATGAGCGATTGTTCAAATCCTTCAAGGTCCTGTGTGCGCATTTGAATAGATGTAAATACAAGCATATAGAATGCTGCAGATGCGATGGCAATGTAGGCGGTTTTTTTGAACTTTTTTAATCTAGCTGCACCGGTAATAGAAAAAAGCAGTGTAAACGGCAGAGCTTCAGTCAGCAGGTAACGAGCATAGTAATACTGATAAGCGATAAACCATTGCAAGACGCAAAGATACGCGAAAAAGCTAAGTAGTAGTAACAGCAACATCGTGTTTTCTGGGGATAGCCGCCTCTTTGAGGCGAACAACACATAAAAAAACAATAGGCTTATAAACGGTGAAAGGTACTGCACTAACACCACAGGGGACCAGTGAAAGATTACTTGAATCCCCGTGCCTATTCCGCCCCACCGACTATAACGGTATTGGTCTAGCAATGAATCAGTAAAGCCAAGCTGATATACCCGATAGCTGCCTAATAGCAGAAAGAAAATAAAAAGATATGGAATATATTGTTGTAATTTCAAAATCCATAGTCGGGCGGAATTCATTATCGGCTTCCGCCCGAAAAATGCTAATTGGAGATAAAGAAGTGTGAGAAGGAGGGCAAGTAAAACAAGTTTTAGCTCACCAAATTCACCTAGAGCTCTCGCAAATGAGATGCGGTAAATGTCAGTCGCATAGGGATATGAGTAAGTCAGCCCATACAGAACTGAAAGTCCGTATAGTAAAAAAACACCAGCCACATACCATCTGAACTGTGTTCTTAAAAGATTATCGCGAGCGTAAAGCTCCACAGATATCAGTAGTAAATAGAAAAATGGCAGGTACATGAAACCCGTGATTCTGGTGAAGAACATGCATCCCATGGCAAGTGCTGAAACCATTAGGAAGACAGGCCGATAGTCATTGGATCTCGAGGACTTGTAAAACCTCAGTAGGTAATAGAGCGAAGTCAGGCTGAACGTTAAAGCCACGACCTCGGCCACTGGCCACTTGGAGAAAAAGACGTGAAGCGGATTAACAGCGAGTATAGCCCCCGCCACGAAGCCAAGAGCTTTGCTACCCGAAAGCTCTCTAGCGAGCGCATAAAATACGAAAATCGAAAATAGCGAAAAGAAGGTCAGAGAGTAAAATCTGTAATCATTACCAAATATGTCACCAAAGATACCCATCCAAAGTGGATGAAGGTGATAAAATTGGAAAACGTGCTGGGATTTATCTTGGTCTTTTAAGTATAAACCGGGCCAAAAATAGCCCTCTTTCTTACCCTCAACCCACCACGGTTTTGATTGAATTTCGTAGTTCTGAGAGTCATAAGCCTCCTTGAGTTGCTCGGGTAGCCCAGCCCTAACCTGGTCGGTGTAAAAAACCTCACCAGTACGTTCAAAATGTTTGGACATACTAACGTATACGCCTTGATCTTGGCCGCCCGCAACGTAGTGAAAAGGCTCAGCTCGAAACATAAAGCCGGTAAGTAGTAGTGTGAGTACCAGCCAGAAGCTTTTCCATTCGAATGGGGCTACTCGTAGCCTATCACCCGCCAGGTACGCAACGCCGCAAAATAGCAGCAGCGTAACTACCACAACAAATTTCGGGTTAAAGAGACCGAGTGCGAGAGTAGCCACTGCCAGCCCGCTTACGCAGATTAGAAGGGCAGTAGCAATGTCAAGGAAGGACAAGTCTAACTTGTTCTCTTTTTTCGAGAACTCCCTTGTTATGCTGGAAAGATTCAGACGCACAGATGAGCCCTCATTTAATCATGATCTAGATTAGCCATGGCAAGACTGAAAACTTCAAGTGGGCAGGATGTTTTGGGATCGTCTGAGTGCCAACGTAGCCCCTCATTGGTTGGCCGGTTGTTAATGAGCGGTGCTTCGGCAAACAGGCAGTATTTGTTCTGCGCAATGATGCAAACTGAATTGCCGAACCTTGTGCAATGCCTTTGCGTGAAAGGACCTCTTAACAGCGTCCTTATCACGAGCGGGCGTCGCCGCGGCTTCTATCATACTATTACCAACTGTTTTTGCCATAACCGCACTGCTAATAATATCACCGTTATACCGTATCGCATGACTCCCAACACCGAGAATTCAAGTTACTTTTAAAAGAGACGTGTATTGCGATGCGCTCAACCTCCACAAGGTTTGACAAAAGGTGCTGGTACCCTTAACCGAAGAGGCGAATGTCGCTCTACCCCTTTAGACACTGACCATGCTATTTTTCTCTGCGTTGTGCCTTCTAATACCCTGTAAATCAGATTGTTAAAAATTAGCATGGCATTAGAGGACATCAGGAGGCGTTCCGGGCTTATTATTGGCAGCTGCAATGGCTTGGACTTTGCGCGGGCCCGCCAGGGGGGGCTTCGAAACGGAAGCACCACCGCTCCCCCGCCCATACAAACCAATGCTGCCACCATGTGGGCCAATCCCGCCATGTGACACCTTATTGCAGGTTCGGTGGTTGAGGGGCTGATAAGTTACGGCCTAGCGCAGTGGTTGCCGACCTTCTTTATCAGGGTCCACGATCTCAGCCAGTCCCAGACTAGCATGCTGATGGCCGGCGTATTTGGCATTCCGGGGTCGATAGGCGCGCTGGCCTATGGCAAGTGGTTCGATCGGCTCTCCCACCGCGGCTTCCAACACGGCATATGGATGGTTGCCTTTGTCACCCTGCCCTTCTTCATCGCGGGCTTACTGCCCGGCGACCTGCTTACAGCGATATTGCTGTTCATCATTTCGGGCGTAGCAGCAAACTATGTAATAGGACCCCCGATCGCCATGATACAGACGCTGTCGCCTGTGCAAATGCGAGCCGTGTCCTCCGCGATCATGATGTTGTGCCTAAACCTCATTGGTATGGGTCTGGGCCCACTGCTGGTAGGTGTGCTGAGCGATCTGCTTACTCCTCAACATGGCGAAGATGCACTGAGCAAGGCGCTTGCCTTCTTTTCCCTGGTGGGGCTTTGGGGCTCCGTACACTTCTGGCTCTGAGGGAGGGCTCTGGCGAGACAGCAACAGGATTTTGAAAAAAACAGGCGAATCTGGACCTAACGGCGCGTCCCCAAGTCACTATTACGCGGACCACAAAAATGCAAAAACCCGCTAAATAGCGGGCTTTGCGGTGTTTCTGCGGTCGGTCTCTGGGAAGAGTCTCTAACTCGCAGACTGGATGGCGGAGAAGGAGGGATTCGAACCCTCGATACGTTGCCGTATACACACTTTCCAGGCGTGCGCCTTCGACCACTCGGCCACTTCTCCGAAGGCGCGAAGAGTACCACAGTCATCTGGCCTGCTTCAAAACTACGATTTAAAAAGTTGTGCTAACACCCATACTAAACTGGTATTTTTCGGCGGATTGGGGCCCGTTAAGGTCTAGCCATAAAGGCTGCCCGTACTCAACCCGCAAGTTCCAACGAGGCGCGACATTTACATCCAGATAAATCGCAAGGTCCAGCTGTTGACCACCAAAAGCTGTCGGGTCTACCACAGGGGCTGGGTAAGGGTACGATGGGCTTGGCACGCGTAAGCTGGCGTCCTCCCCAGATATTTCACCCTGCCAGCGATAACTCAAACGTAGGCCAGGCTCAAGCCATTCACCTGCGGTGAAGCTTACCCACCCCCCCCACGTAAACTTGTGCCCTAAGTGATAATCGCGATCGTTATCCCCAGTTCGAATAACCAAAAACATGTCGGAGCCACCGTTGAGGTACTTCCCATACTTTTTATAAGTAATCCCAAGAGGCAAGTCCCAAGTGCCCGAACCGATCTGCATTGTGTAGGGCAGCTGCTGGTCACCCGGTGCTCTTGGGGTATCGCCCTCTTCATCTATGGAACCCGTCGGAATACTCAAGCCAAAAACCCCATGCCAAGCGCTGTTTACTGAGCGGGACAACTCGTAGTCAACCACCGCGAGGACATCGCCGACACCGTCAGAACTGATATTGAACTCGTCATAGCCTGGGACAATGGACACATGGTCGGTGCTTTGTTTTATAAACGGAATTGACACCCGCACAGATAGCGACTGGGAGTACTGATAGCCCAGCAATACGCTGTGCACTTCCTGCTGAATTTTAGTGGGCACAACAGGATAGTTACTTCCGGTACGCTGTTCTGCTGGGCCAGACCACAAGACATCTTCATAGCTCAACTTACGGGTGCCCACGCGATACTCATCAAACTCAGCGCGACCATACCTATACGCCAGATACCATTTCCTCTGGTCACTGCCTCGAGTCTCTTCCGCCACTACGTTAGCCGCGAATAGGTCCTCGATAGAAACGTCGACCAAGTCTGAGGGTACCGTCTGACTCCACACTGCGTAGCTTGTAAAAACCGAGCTAAAGATAAAAATGCGACCAAGAGGGCCAACTAAGCGCAGGGCAAACTCAACGCCTATCCTTTGACTAACTATCGCCATAAATGTATGTCTCCCCGAAGCTCCTTTGCCAACGCACTCAAGCAACTTTCCAAATTTTTTCGATCAATGGGTTTTGTCAAATAGTCAGCCATGCCTGAAGCGAGATATTTCTCTCGATCCCCACTCATCGCATGAGCGGACACCCCGACCACAATACAGTCCGGATTCATATTCTGTTCTGCTTGTAGCCGCTGAATCGCCGCTGTAGCGGCAACGCCGTCCATGACGGGCATTTGAATGTCCATGAGAATAATATCTAGAGCTGAGCGGCTGAATGCCGCAACAGCCTCCTCCCCATTACGAGCCACAGTGGCCTTGACACCTAAAGTTGCCAGTAATTCACAAAGAATGAATCGATTGACCTCCGAGTCATCTACCACCAAAACTCTTAAAAGGGTAAAGGAAGAAGTTGGCTGGTGGCCATTTTCTTTCAAGGTGGTCAGCGCGATTTCATTTCGCGCTCCTGAGAGAGCAGCGCTAAATGGATTCAGATCTAGGCCTGGCTCAATGGCTGGTGGCACAGCAAAAGGATTGAGCTCGTCAGCCGGCAATCGCAAATCCAGCCAAAAACGAGACCCCTTTTCAGTGCTGCTCTGAAACGAGACGGTTCCTTCCATGAGTCGGGCAAGCTCGCGACATATCGCCAAACCTAAACCTGTGCCGCCGTAGGCCCGTGTTGAAGTTAGATCAACCTGATAAAACTCGTTAAAAATTCCTGCTTGTTTGTCCTCTGCAATTCCAATGCCCGTGTCAATGACCTCAAACCGCATTAGCGGCTCGCCACTTTTTACGACAGCAGTAACGACTAACTTAACTGACCCTGCATCAGTGAACTTTATAGCATTGCCAATTAAATTCATCAGCAGCTGTCGCAATCTAGCGGGATCGCCTATCACACGATTTGGCAGTCCGTCTGCTGTAGTCAGCTGAAACTCAAGTCCTTTGCTATTCGCCTGAATTTCAAAAATAGTATTGAGCGTGCCGAGCAAGTCATTCAAAGAAAATGGCATTCTCCTTATCTTGAGATGCCCCGACTCAAGCTTTGTAAAGTCAAGTATGTCGTCTATGACCACGAGCAAACCTGCGGCAGACTTTTCTATGGTGTCGAAATATACGCGCTGGCGCCCTGACAGCTGGGTCTCCTTGATGAGCGAAACCATGCCAATAACCCCGTTCATCGGTGTTCTGATCTCGTGTGACATATTTGCTAGGAATGAGGTTTTAGTGTCTGCGTTGTGTTGCGCCTCGTCCCTCGCGATCTCTAGCGCCGTTATCGCCCGCTGCAGCGAGTTTTCCCGGTCCTCGATAGCCAACAGCATGCTGTTGAGGCTTTCGCCCAACGTATTAATCTCTTGGATAGTGGAATCCTGAAACCGGCCGGTGTAATCCTCCCGGCTTGTCATATCCAGCATTAAAGAGGAAATTTCTCGAACAGGCTGTAGGACACGCCGTCCAAGGCGTCTCGCCAGCAGGTAGGCGAGCAGTGCAGCCAACATTATTGCTAAAGATGCGATTAGCAGCGTATCCCTCACCAGATCGTTAGACGGTAAGGTCTCAACCCAAATTTCAAGAACACCCAGTTCAGCACCTTGCCAAATCACAGGTTGCTGAATTTTGGACACAAATCTTTCCTTGGAGAGACTCGCAAAGGGATCGGACCCTTTTAAAACCTTTTCAAACTGCCCTGTATAGTTTCTATACTCTGCGAATACCTGATCACCACTTATCAATATACGTGCCATTACGATATCGCGAGCGATGTCTAGAGTTTCCAACACGCCGGTTGCAGCGGCCTTGTCATTAAAGGCAAGTGCTGCTGTTAAATTACTGGCAAGAACGCGCGTCTGGATAACTTTTAGCTCATGGGTCTCTGCCATTGCTGCCCGAAAAGCCAAACCAAGACTAATTGATATCACGAAAACAGTTACGACAGTCGCAATAGTAACCACCAAGACAGAGACACGTTGATCGAGGCGCTGAGTCATGGGCTCGCGACTCCAGGCGTTACTATCGTAGCCAAGGACATAAGCCGACTACTGGCAGAAAATCCTGCATGCTGCAGTTCGGAGTCGTTGATAATCAACTCTACGCGACCTGCATGGCGCTTTAGCTCCACCATTCCACCTGAGGCAGCAAAGCCAGTTCTTTCACCAATAGTAAGTAAAGGCTGTAAAGGGGTGGATGACGGTAACGATACGTCCTGACCCATAAACAACAGGTCGCAGGTCGACATCTCTTGGGTATCAACCAAAACTTTAAGCGTTATATTGTGAGAGGCACGTTTATTGATCAACTCCTCAAGAGAAGCAAAAACACCATCTTTATCAACCACACATAAGGCATTGGGTTGCTCATTATTTGGCCAGCTGATAAAGCTCATCAAATGCAGAATAAAAGCGGCTTTAATTTCGGACTCGGTGTACCCTGGTGTCGTACCGGAACCCTGTGCACTGACTTCCAGTGCGGCGACTAAAAAAAACCACAGCCACAGGAGATTCAGCTTCATTGTCGGCCCGTGCGCCAATTTTCAGGTAACACTGCGTGGCTTGATCTCACAGGTGTGATGTCAATGCCACCACGACGTTGGTAAAAAGCCGATACGGTTAATGCCTCAGCACAGGTCTGCCTCATTAGCTCAGTAAAACAGCGTTCCACGCATTGCTCATGAAATTCTTGATGCTCTCTAAAAGATTCAACGAAAGATAACAGTCGGCCTAAATTCATGGGGTGTCCTAGGTAGTCAACTACCAGAGTTCCCCAGTCAGGTTGAGCCGTAACCGGACAGAGTGAGCGTAATCGGTGAGTTACCAGGATTTGTCGAGAGATATCACCTGTCAAATCGCACCATGAATCTTCGACTACGCCCTGCTCAGCAGCTTCAAGCAAGAGCCCTGCCGGCTCACGAGTAATGGCTGCCAAACCATCGGGAGGCAGCAGCGTTAAACTAACACCTGATTGGGTAACACGACCAATATCACTGCAAATGACCTCACAGGCTTGAGCCTCTGAAGCAAAACAATGGAAGTTCAGGCTATTAAGGTAGAGTTTCAAAGATTTTGATTCAATGGTCGCCGGGGAAGCCGAGTCCACCTGCAGCACTCCGACACAATGCTGTGGCTCATTGCGAGAGTTTAGCCAGGACAGCTCGTAAAGGTGCCAACAATCGTGTCCTACCATGGACTTCGGGAGCGGTCCCAAGGCGTCACGCCCCTCTTGCCGAGATATTGCCTCTAAGATATCGGGCGCATAACGCTTAGGCGCCGCAACCTTTTTTCCCAGAGCCTGCACAGGCATCGCATCAAGTCCTGAGCCGCTTGCCGGTTCGCAACAAATGTAGCGAATAGGTAAACGCAGCAAGTACGCACAGTAAGATCATGCTAATAGCGAAATTAATATTGACATCAGTCACGCCTAACATGCCAAACCGAAACGCGCTGACAACATACACAAGTGGGTTGGCTTGCGACACGGTAGCCCAAAAATCAGGCAGCAAATCTAAAGAATAAAAGACCCCCCCTAGATAGGTCAGCGGTGTAAGAACAAACGTGGGGACAATGCTAATGTCATCAAAAGTATTGGCGAAAACAGCATTAATAAATCCCAATAGCGAGAACAGGATAGCGGTGAGTGTCACCACTAAAATCACAAGTAAAGGGCTGTAAATAGGTAAGCGGGTGAAAAATAGTGAAACCGCAGTAACTATAATCGCGACCAGCAGACCACGACTGACGCCACCAGCAACATAGCCACACAAAATAACGTAAGGGGGAATGGGAGACACCAATAACTCTTCGACGCTGTTATTGAACTTCGCACCAAAAAACGATGCCACGACATTGGCATAGGAGTTGGTCACGATTGCCATCATAATTAAACCGGGCACAACAAACTCCATGTAGGAAAAGCCGCCCATAGTGCCTATGCGAGAACCGATTAAATTTCCAAAAATTACGTAGTACAGTGACATAGTGATCGCGCTTGGTAGCAGCGTTTGAGACCAAATTCTTAGATAGCGACGAATTTCTTTGCGCACAATGGTCATAAACGCAACGTATTGCTCGTAGTAATTCATGCGGATTGCTCCAGCAAATTAACGAACATTTGTTCCAACCGATTAGCCTCGTTTCGCATACTTACTACCGAAATCTGTTTTGCATGCAGCGCTGCAAACACCTCGGCAAGGTTTTGCCCTTTTTCAATAGCCACCTGAACGGTGTGGTCATCAAGCACCTCAATGTCGAAGCCGGGCACCTCTAATCCAAGATCCAGCGACCCTGCACAATCCAGAAGAAACACCTCTTTGTGCAGATCCCTCAACAGATCTTTGATCGAGCGATTAGTAACGATCTTTCCATGATTAATGATCGCCATATTTCGGCACAGGGCTTCTGCTTCCTCTAAATAATGTGTCGTCAAAATAATGGTCGTCCCTGCGGCATTAATTTCTCGGAGGAAGTCATACATTGAACGTCGCATTTCGATGTCAACGCCCGCTGTCGGCTCATCAAGAATTAATAGCTTAGGGCTGTGTATAAGAGCTCTAGCAATCATTAGGCGCCTCTTCATACCCCCAGAAAGCATACGAGCTCTAGTGTCTCTTTTTTCAATTAAGCCGAGTCGATCCAAAAAATGCTCTGTCCGCCGCAGCGCATCGATACGTGGAATCCCGTAATAGCCCGCTTGGTTGGTCAGTATATCCTCAACCTTTTCAAATACGTTGAAGTTGAACTCTTGAGGCACGATGCCCAGATGGGTTTTGGCCAATGGAAAGTTTTGGTCTATGTCTACTCCGTGAACACTTACCTTTCCTGCAGACTTAGCTACCAAAGAAGAAATAATACCAATGGTCGTAGACTTTCCTGCGCCGTTAGGCCCCAGCAAAGCAAAAAAATCGCCGGGCTCTACGGTAAGGTCAATCCCTTGGAGGGCTACGAAGCCATTGTCATAGGTCTTTTCTAGGCCTTCAATTTTAAGTGCCGCAGTCATAGTTTTCCCGGAATCATCGGATAAAAGGTGTATCGCGGCGGTGACAGCACTGCGAAGAACTGTAAGTGTACCCAAAGCCTCGCTGCGAGGCGACAGAACTTAGGGGATTGACTTGACGCGGCCCGCTCACGCTACTAATATTCGCGCCTCTGCTCATGCGGAGACTGTGTCCCCTTCGTCTAGTGGCCTAGGACACTGCCCTTTCACGGCGGTAACAGGGGTTCGAACCCCCTAGGGGACGCCATTATTAAGCGGGTGTAGCTCAGTTGGTAGAGCGCGACCTTGCCAAGGTCGAGGTCACGAGTTCGAACCTCGTTACCCGCTCCAAATTTGGCCCTTTCCAGAAGACTTTGCCCTCAGTACTTATGAGGGCAAGCGTCTGGAGCTTCATTCCCTCACGGGCCTCGAAGCCTCAGCAGATGCGTAAACCCCGGTTTCCCCCTCGGCATGTAGCCAATGGTACACAGGCTAGCCCGAACCTACAGATGCCTACCTATAGAATTACACATCCCCTAGTGCGCCTTTGGCGCTCATATGAGGGCATAAACAGGCTACAAGGTCATCTGCTGAGGCGCTTTGAGGGACTATTCTTTAGGGGCTTCTAGCTTCACCGACAAACTGTTCACACAATAGCGTAAGCCGGTTTCCGTGGGACCATCAGGGAAAACGTGGCCTAGGTGGCCTCCGCATTTTTCACACAAAATCTCGGTTCGTGTCATACCGTGACTCATATCTTTATCTTCTATAACTGCAGAGCCACTCGCCGCACGATCAAAGCTGGGCCATCCACAACCCGCATCAAACTTACTCGTTGATTCAAATAGCGCTTCACCGCAGCCGCGGCAGTGGTACATGCCATCCTCAAAAACATTCCAGTACTCACCTGTAAAGGCCCTCTCTGTGCCCTTCTCTCGCAGTACTGTGTATTCATCAGCCGTTAACTGAGCACGCCACTCGTCCTCTGTCATTTTGTTTTCTTCATTAGACATAAAAATTAAACCCTTTCTATTTCATCAGACTTACTACGGATGCACGGGCACTCCACCCACTGCAGCAACCAAGCTATCCAGACCACCATCACAGTGTACGGGCATGAGAACAGGTCGACCTCGCAATTCTCTACGCAAGCTATAATTTCGACGCAATGCGTCAAAGTCATGAGACTCAACGTTGTCCCCGCAAACTTTAGCTAACGCTTCAGCGTCGTTGGCGGGATCATAACTGGCCAGTAGTAAACGCGACAGCCAAGCCCCAGCAGACTCCGAGCCTCGACCCGTCATATCAATAGGCGGTGACACCTGTTGCTCTGACTTTGTTGCTACGCCTGTCAGCGCGGTCACCAGCATGTTGGTGGCTACGGCTTTGGCACTGAGGCTGTAGCCCGCAATGTGTGCGGTACCCAGTGACACCCTAGCCAGTTCCCCAGCCGATATACTGGGCTCATTGGGCCAAACATCCAGAACGATATCGGCGCCACTTTTTTCAAGCGTCCGCATAGCGTCTTTCGTCACCAACTCCCCCCGAGCGGCATTAATAAATAGCTGTTTAGTGGGCTTTCCCAGGGGTAATGAAGTATTGATCATCGCTAAGCTGGGCCAGGGCTCCTGCTCATGTAACGCGGCATGCAGCGTAACGACCTCCTGTGCCAGAACAACCTCCAAAGAAGTGCAGTTCATCCTATGAGGAACAGACTGCCATGGATCCCAGACCTTCACTTGCCCTCCCAAACCCAAAATAACTCGCGCCAATCTTTGACCCACATGCCCGTAACCCACAATGCCAACAGTCCCTCCGTCCAGAACCTTGGCGATCCGGCCACGTGCAGCCAGAACTGACAGCACATATTCGGTGACCGCGTTAGCGTTTGCGCCAGGAGCCGAGGCGAACCCAATGCCTCGAGCTGCAAGATACTGGGTATCAATATGTTCTACACCGGCCGTTGCCGTGCCGACAAAAGCTACCTTTGACGTTGCAAGTAGCTGCTCGGTTACCGGGGTTACAGAGCGCACTAACAAGACATCAGCGTTAACTAAGTGCTCGGCGCTTATAACTCGGCCCGGCAGGGTTAGCAGGCTCTCACTAATCGACAGCAACTCAGGCGTTACCTGAATATTTTCGTCTGCAACGATACGATAACGGTCGCTCTGCAATTTTATTGCCTCGCTTGGCGGAGTGCCTGGGCAAAACAAGTTGCCCTTAAAGGCAAACCCTTATCAAACAACCAACTCTGCTCCCTGCTTACGCTAGCCTGAAACTGATCCAGGGTATCCTGAGCCAGTTCTAAGCTTAGATTGTCAATGCTGAGGTTAAAAGCGACGCCTGCAGCGGCGCAAAAGAAGCTTTCAAGAGCCTGAGGTTTGGCCTCCACGCAAAAAAAGGCCTGCTGCTGTGTGAGATTCCGATTGTCAGCGGAGTACCAATAACCGTAATCCTCTAGTCGCCGTCGCCTAGGCCCAGCAATACACCAATGCGCTACCTCATGGAGCGCGCTGCGTGAATAATCGCTGCGGTAATGAATTTCGGCATGGGTTCCCGGTGCTGCGGGACGATAAAACGGTTCCTTTGCCCCACCAACCAACCTAGTTTTAAAGTTTACCGCGAAGCAGGTGAGGAAGACTTTCTCAATTGCGAGGGCATCGAGGCCAATTCCAACAGGAGCATTCACCTGAAAATCAGGACATCTGCTTTTTAATCAGGAAGCTGTAGGTGCCCGTCGCCTCATCCTCACTATTTTCAAGCAACTGGTGCTCCAAGAATTGGCAGAACTGGGGCACATCACGCCTTGTAGACTGATCGGTAGCCACAAGCAGTATCAGAGCCTCTGGGGGCGCTTTACGGATAGCGTTGTGAAGCAGCATAACGGGCTCTGGACACTTCAACCCTTTGGCATCTATCACCGTTGTCTCTGTTTTCTCCGGCTCCAATGACACTACTTTAGCCGTGGACGATCGCTCAACTTTGTCGTCGTATACACTCAATTGCTAGGCTTTCGAAAGCGTAGCGTCATACGATCGCTCTCGCCAATAGCAAGGTATTTATCGCGATTCTCTTTGTCGCCACTCAAACTTGGAGGTAGCGTCCAAACGCCACCGGGGTAGTCTTTGGTATCTCGCGGGTTAGCATTTATTTCGCTGCTTGCATCCAACTCAAAGCCGGCGAGCTCGGCATATTCGATTACCTGCTCCTCCGTGACATAGGCAGATTTACGCATAACTTCCAGAGAGGTACCCGGTTTTGCCCTGTGCTGAACCACACCGAAAATCCCACCGGGCTTCACCGCAGCAAAAATCGCAGAGAAATACTGTTCTACCTGATCCGCACGCATCCAAGAATGTACATTTCGGAACGCTACCGCTAGGTCTACCGTTCCGGGCTCGGCAGGCACTATGGCTGCTGGTGGCTGCAGCTCTGTCACCACAACGTCGCCATAGACGTCATTATTTTCGCCTAATTTTCGTAGAAATCCTCCCAATGAGCGTCGCGCATACGCACCGCCGTTAGGCGTGCCATGAGCCGCAAGATACGTGCCTTGATTGCGCAACAAAACCGCTAGCACCTCGGTATACCAGCCCCCACCCGGGGCAACTTCCATAACCGTCATTCCAGAGGTTAATCCGAAGAATTCCAAGGTTTCTTGAGGATGTCTCGCTGCATTTCTATCTGCGTTGCCTTCACTGCGATGGGCACCTGTCAACGCGGTATCCCAGCTAAGCTCAGCGTTTACCAGGGGAGTAAGCATCACAGCAGTCAGGAAAAAACTGAGTCTGATCAATTTCATCTTGTATTCCTTTTTGATCTCGAGGCGATATGGCATAAAGTTTATCCGCTTTTAGAGCCTTACTGTAATCGCCGATAAGGCACTATTTCATTAATTTGGGCTAGAACCTGCCATTTTTACCGTAGTAATAGATCAGACGGCTTGTGACGGGCTCTCGAAGGCTGTTCCCTGACCCTTCTACCATGCACATGCCCCCCGTTCTCCACCTAGACACATATAAACACAACATCGGCTAATTCGAAGAGTTGTCACGCCACCAATGCAGCAGCCAACCAGCGAAAGCGGCAACGAAAATAATCACGCCAACTACAAGCACGCTCTCGGCGATAAGCCACAACATATTGCCAGCTGGGACGCCTACAATGTCGATGGCCCCCCAAAATAGCGCGCATGTAGCCACAACAGCTAACAGTGAAGTTCTTAGACGGCGCCTGAGGCGTTTATCCAACAGAAACTGCTTCACCACTACTGAGCTGCTCCAGAGATGGCCGTGCCGGGGATTACTGGGGTTGAGCACTGAACATCCGCATTTTGTCCACGGTGCCGCAGCCAGTGATCCATTATCACCAGTGCCACCATAGCTTCGGCAATGGGTACAGCCCGAATACCAACACAGGGGTCGTGTCGTCCTGTGGTAATAACTTCAGTGGCATCTCCGGCAAGGTCAATGCTGTCCCCGGGAATTCTTATGCTGGACGTTGGTTTGAGGGCAATACTAGCGATCAGCGGCTGGCCCGAGGATATACCGCCAAGGACCCCACCTGCATTGTTACTGGTAAACCCCTCTGGGGTAAGCTCGTCTCGATGTTCTGAGCCACGTTGCTCCACCACATCAAATCCGGCGCCAATCTCAACGCCCTTCACAGCATTAATACCCATCAGTGCACTGGCAAGTTCGGCATCAAGTCGATCGAAGATGGGCTCCCCTAATCCAGGAGGCAAACCCTCAGCAACCACAGTCACTCGCGCGCCGATCGAATCTCCAGACTTATTTAGAGCCTGCATAAAACGCTCAAGCTCTGGAATGAGGGCAAAATCGCCGCAAAAGAAAGGGTTCGTTTCGACCACATCCCAATCCAATAGTTGGGGAACCAAAGGGCCCAGCTGCGCCAAGTGACCCCGAATTGCCACGCCCTGCGCGACCAGCCACTTCTTTGCAATGGCACCGGCAGCAACACGCATTGCAGTCTCTCGGGCCGAGGAACGCCCTCCCCCTCGATAATCACGCAGCCCATATTTTTGTTGGTAGGTGTAATCAGCGTGAGCAGGTCGAAAGGTCTCTTTGATCTTGCTGTAATCCTTAGAGCGCTGATCCGTGTTACGGATCATAAGACCAATCGATGTACCCGTCGTTACGCCCTCAAATACCCCCGACAAAATCTCGATCTCGTCAGCTTCACGGCGCTGGGTGGTGAAACGCGACTGCCCAGGCTTACGACGATCCAAATCTACCTGCAGGTCCGCCGTCGTTAAGGCTAACCCAGGGGGGCAGCCATCTACGACGGCTCCAAGTGCCGCGCCATGGCTCTCCCCAAATGTTGTGACCGTAAATAGTTTTCCGAGTGTATTACCTGACATAGCTCACCCTCCTCGGCCCATTATACCTGTGAAGGCCCGCTATCCGTGAGATCATTCGAGTGCTTAAGCTCACTAGCCGAAACGGCACATACACCATGACCGCCATTGTACAATTCGAGCCATGTAAACGCGATATTGGGATAGCTCTTCGCAAGTGCTGGAGCGCTGTTTCCTACTTCCAGAAATAACACTCCATGGGAAGTTAGCACGTGGGCGGCCTGTCTAAGCAGCTCGTGCACCAAATCTAAACCATCGTCCCCTGCCGCGAGTGCAATTCGCGGTTCATGATGAAACTCCTGAGGTAAGTTAGACATGTCCTCAGCATCCACATAAGGAGGATTGGCAAGAATAATATCCACTGAATCAGGAGCCAAGGTTGCCAACAGATCTGCACGCAAACATCGGGCATTTGGCAATTCTTGACCACGACGGTTGGTCTCAGCTAATGCCAATGCCCCTTTGTCAATGTCTAACAAAAAAACGGTGCTCGCAGGTGAATGATAAGCAGCTAACAAACCCAAGCTTCCGCCACCGCAACAAACATCGACAATCCTCTCAGGTACGGCTTGACTAAACCAGGGGCTGTATCCCTCGTGAATCACTGACATAAGTGGCGATCTGGGCACTAGCGCACGTTTATCGCACGAGAAGGTGAGTGCGCCCAGCGCTGCATAACCAATGATATAAGCAGTGGGACGTCGATCACTTACACGTTGCCGCAAAAAACCTCGGAGCTTTTGTTGTCCTGTGTCAGACATTTCACAATCAAGAATTTCTGAACCCGTAAGAGGATCAAGCCCTTCCGCGGCAAGTACCAACGCTACAGCCTCATCATGGGCGTCAAAGTAACCATGACCGAAGTACAGGTCGGCAGCCTCAAGCTGTGACTCCGTTGTTATAAGTAATTCGCGAAAGGTCGCCAACTTATGGTCCTAGCACCATTGTAGGCCGCGCGTGCTTACACCGGGCCACAACTCCGAGATAATTGACTGTACGGTAGACAGGCAAACAAAACATTCAGGCGACTCAAGCCCGGTCGAAATTATGACCATCAGCCTGAGCCTAAGCCGAAGAAACGCCCGTGATGAAAGTGACAAACAGGTTTCAAATATCACCTAGCCCACAAGGTCACGCACGTTCACCACACCTGCGGAGAACGCTGCCCGGATAATATCGCTTTGTCGTCTTAGACCTAACTTTTGCCGAATTGTATTTTTGTGAGCATGGATCGTTTTATCGGAAAGGCCCAACTCGAAACCAATTTCCTTAGGACTGAAGCCCAGAGCGAGTCGTTTCAGCACATCGAGCTCACGAACGCTGAGTAAGTTAACTGGGATCGCCTCATCATCAATATTTACGACAGAAGCCCCCAAATCAGCACCAAAAAAGTGATTCCCTCTTATAGTAGCTTGCAGGGCATCACCCAGTTGCTCATGGGTGGAGGCCTTAGACAGAAAGCCAAGAGCACCAAACGCAATAGCATCGTGAACATAGCTTCGGGAGTCTAAAAGCGTAAAGACCAATATCGGCAATTGTGGGTAGCGATAATTAAGCTCGCGGATTTCAAAGGTGACACTCTCATCACCTAGCTGCAAATCCATGATCAGCAAATCGGGTACCGCTGTCTCTAGGTGGGCTTTGAGGCTAGCAACAGACGAAAATACGCCCTGCACTTCGAAATCCGGCTCCGCGGACACAAGGGCCCTGGTACCGGCGGCGATGGTGGCGTGATCGTCCATGATGACGACTTGATGAGCAGAAACGGCAGTGTCCATGGCCACAGTCTAGACTAGTCCGTTGATATGACCAAAGATTCTTGTTTAAGAGACGCTTGGGAAACAAAATATTGAATCCTATTACCGGGGCCTAGGCCAAGAAATGGTGTATCCAACAAAAACCCCACCAAAAATTCCCCTCTATATATGGACCTCGCTATTGCTAAGTGTTCCCAGCCCTTGTCCATGGTCAGTGATTAATACCGATGCCCAACCACCGGGTGCTAAAGGTGCCAAGGCTTTATCGTCAAGCCAGTACCAAAGTAATTCAGACACCAAAGGTTGGTGGCTTACCAGTAACAAATGCTTTTCCTGCAGCCCAAAAATCAGCTCTACATCTTTTAGTGCAGCATTTGGGGCAAGCCAGGCCGCCGACCTAGGAGTTACTCCTACAGCTCCCCCTAAGATATCGGCGGTCTGAAGCGTGCGTAACCAAGGGCTGCTTACGATGCTCGTCACTGCGGGCTGCGCCTCTGCCTCAATAACATCTTTAAAGCGCAACACCGCCTTACCCAACGCCTCAGCACCAAAATTAGTGAGCGCTCGATCTCGGTCACGAGGAGCACCTCCAGCCTCCCCGTGGCGCCACACGGTCACCAACATACTACTGAGCCATTTCCAACAACAGCTTATTCAGCCGGCTCACATAAGTGGCGGGATCCTCCAGTGTCGACCCCTCTGCCAGTGTGGCCTGATCAAACAAAATCTGGGTGAGATCAGCGAAACGTTGCTCATCTGACTCTTGATCCAGGCGCAGTATCAGTGGGTGCTCAGTATTAAGCTCCAAAGTCGGTGGCGCATCTGGCACGGCCTGACCAGCCGCCTCCATGATGCGGCGCATTTGCGCCCCCATTTCGTGCTCACCGACGACTAGACATGCCGGTGACTCAGTCAGGCGAAGTGTGGGACGGACCTCTGCAACCTTACTACCTAGCACTTCCTTCATGCGTTCTATCAGGCTTTCGTGGGTCTTGCTGGCCGTCTCTAAAGCTGCCTTCTCTTCTTCGTTTTCCGTGTCAAATTCCAGACTCCCGCGAGCCACATCTTTCAATTCTTTCCCGTCAAATTCCATGAGATGGCTCATTAACCACTCATCAATACGATCAGATAACAACAGTACCTCGATACCCTTCTTACGAAAAACTTCTAGGTGCGGGCTGTTTTTTGCCGTAGCGTGATTTTCTGCCACTACGTACCAAATGGCATCCTGTCCCTCGGGCAGCCGTTCACAATACAAAGGAAGGCTAACCGTATGTTCAGGCGCATCGCTATGGGTGGAGGCAAAGCGCAGTAATTTCGCGATTTTTTCCTTGTTCGCAAAGTCCTCTGCAGGACCCTCTTTTAGCACCTCCCCGAAGGTGTCCCAAAACTGCTGGTATTGCTCTGGCTCTGAGGTCGCCATTTTTTGCAGCATATCCAATATTCGTTTGGACATGGCGCTCTTCATAGACTCGACGTTGCTATCCTGCTGTAAAATTTCACGGGACACGTTTAACGGCAGATCGTTAGAATCCAGCACGCCTTTTACAAACCTAAGATATAAGGGAAGAAATTGCTCAGCATCATCCATAATAAAGGTGCGCTGAACATAGAGTTTTAGGCCTCTGGCTCCCTCTCGATTCCACAAGTCAAAGGGCGCCTTCGCGGGAATGTAGAGGAGCGAGGTGTACTCAAGCTTGCCCTCAACTCTGTTATGGCTCCACGTAGCAGGATCCTCAAAGTCGTGTGAGATATGCTTATAAAAGGCTTGGTACTCATCATCAGAGACGTCGGTGCGACTTCGCGTCCAAAGGGCTTGTGCTTCGTTGACCGCCTCCCACTCAGCCGGGGGAGCCTCAGCATCTTCGGCTTCGTCGTCACCGGCAGGCATATCAGGAACCTTTAACATCATTACGGGAACTGAAATGTGGTCCGAATATTTCTTGATGACACTGCGAATCCGAAATTCGGAAGCAAATTCATCGGCGTCAGATTTTAGGTGCAAGATAACGGTCGTGCCTGATGTATCACGGTCTGATGCGGTCACGGAAAACTCAGCCTCGCCCGCGGATTCCCAATGGGTCGCCTCAGAGCTAGCGGTGCCCGCTTTGCGAGTTACAACTTCCACACGATCGGCGACTATAAACGCCGAATAAAACCCCACACCAAACTGACCAATAAGTTGAGAATCTTTTTTATCATCACCGCTTAGATTATCTAAAAACGCTGCGGTACCCGATTTAGCAATCGTGCCGAGGTGTTCGATAACCTCATCTCGGCTCATGCCAATGCCATTGTCTGAAATCGTGACCGTATTGGCATCGCCATCAACGCCTACCTGAATTTGATATTCAGCAACACCTTCTGCCAACTTGCCGTTCTCAATAACCGCAAAGCGATGCTTATCAATGGCATCTGACGCATTCGATATTAACTCTCTTAGAAATATCTCCCGGTTCGAATACAACGAATGGATCATCAAATGGAGTAACTTTTTAGCTTCGGTCTGAAAGCCCATTGTTTCGGTAGCATTTGTTTCTGTAGCGGCAGTCATTGGCGGTTTTCCTAAGTTTTCACAGTAAGTTGAGAAGTGGAGGCAAATCGTCCAAATTTCAAGGCCGACAACATAACGCAATGCCGCATTTTTGATCCCTGCCTTTAACAAGTCTTCACGCATTAACAGCTACTGCTGATGTCGATCAAAAGACGGCAATTGGATGGCAAAGCTGGTCGCAGACTGCCCTATACGTCACACAATCAATGCATAATAGCTTCATCAGCGAAGCACTGGATATAAAGTTGCTGACACAACTAAACGGCACTATTGATACATTACGCACGGCAAGCTTCCTTGCCTGGGCCGGGTTATTCCTTCTCGGTACGCCTGCTACCGCCGAAGACGCGCTTGAATTCGATGTTGGCGGCCTCATGTTCGGCGATCTCTATCACCTGCCCAGCCACCACACCCCGGAGGGCAACAACGCAACCGGAGCAGTCCTTCGGCGAATCTTTCTGACCACAGATATCCGTTACGGCGAAGATTGGACGGGACGCCTGCGGTTCGAGGCTTTTCACGAGGGTGCCTTCGAGAACTACGAGTTATCGCACCGAATACAAGACATGGGTGCGGGGAAAAAGCTGGCTGGACATCAGATATCTGGGGGCCTGATACCGACAATCTCCTTTGACCTTATTGAGGCATTTTGGGGAAAACGCTACCTCATGCGAACCGCCCCAGACATACAAGGCATTGCTGCAAGAGATCTGGGGATCTCCGCAAAAGGCAAGCTGAGCCAATCCGGCAGGTGGTCATACCGAGCCATGTATGGATCCAGCGAAACTTGGGAAGCGGATAAAAACCCCCACGACAAGTTCATGGGGGCCATGACATGGCGACCTACTCCAGGCACCCTTCTTGACGCCTATGTCGACCATGAATCCCGCCCCGGCCGCCTCGATCGCAGCACCTTTCAGTTATTCGCCGCGCAACAAACAGAACGCTACTCGGTAGGTTTGGTCTACACTCACCAAGACCGACAAGAGGACCCCACGCTCGAATTGGCGGCACTAATGGGCGTAGTTCGTCTTAGCAACAAAATCGACTTGATTACTCAGGTACAGCGGCTGTTTCAGCCCAGCATAAAAGGCAACGATATTGCGTACATTCCCTTCGATCCCAGTGCGACTGCCACAAACATCGTCGCTGGCATTGAATACCGACTGACCAACCGTATTTTCATCACCCCAAACATTGTGTACACCCACTACGGAGTCAACCCACAAGGGGTGCGGCCTGAGGATGATCTCCATCTACGGCTCACATTTTTCTTTAATTACGAATAGTTAAATACTGCGATGCGCTCTATAAGCGGCACGTCAATGAGGCGCCATTAATTAACCCCCTGGCATGTTAGCCACAGCTACAGGTTAATGGGCTGTCGAATAGGCACGCTATGGGTAGTCTCGGAGGAACAACTCTGGGGACTTCTAAGGATTGGTGGATTGGTGGAGTGGTGGAGTGGTGGAGTGATAACGCTGGCAAGGCTCACAAATAAGCCTTGCCAGCAGGCTATTTACCAGCCAGTAAGATCTGCCATAGCAGCGCCAATATCAGCGAGGGAGCGAACTGTCCGCACACCCGCGTCTTCCAGTGCAGCAAACTTCTCGTCCGCGGTACCTTTGCCACCAGAAATAATGGCACCGGCATGACCCATGCGCTTCCCTTTTGGAGCGGTAACACCCGCAATGTAAGACACCACCGGCTTGGAAACGTTGTCCTTGATAAAAGCTGCAGCTTCCTCCTCGGCAGTTCCACCAATCTCACCGATCATGACAATAGCCTCGGTTGAGGGATCAGCCTCAAACAAGGTCAAAATATCAATGAAGTTAGATCCAGGGATAGGATCACCACCTATGCCCACGCAGGTTGACTGACCAAAGCCAGCATCCGTTGTTTGCTTAACGGCCTCATAAGTCAATGTGCCGGACCGTGAAACAATACCGACACGCCCTGGCAAATGAATATGCCCCGGCATGATGCCAATTTTACAGGCTCCGGGCGTGATAACGCCCGGGCAGTTAGGACCAATCAGTCGCACACCCAGCTCGTCGCATTTAACTTTGCACTCGAGCATGTCTAATGTAGGTATGCCTTCGGTGATGCAAACAATCAGTTGTATACCCGCATTTGCAGCTTCGAGGATCGAATCCTTACAGAAGGCAGCCGGCACATAAATTACCGATGCATCAGCGCCTGTTTGATTAACAGCCTCATCTACCGTGTTGAACACAGGCAAATCTAAATGCTTCTGCCCACCCTTTCCGGGGGTGACACCACCGACCATCTTAGTGCCGTAAGCGATGGCCTGTTCTGAATGAAAAGTCCCCTGAGAGCCTGTGAAACCCTGACAAATGACCTTAGTGTTCTGGTCAATTAAAATACTCATTGAGCACCTCCGGCTGCTGCAACCACTTGTTCTGCAGCGTCAGTCAGACTTGAGGCCGCCATAATATTGAGACCGCTATCGGCCAGAACCTTTTGTCCAAGCTCTGCATTATTACCCTCGAGCCTGACAACCACCGGAACGGTGACGCCCACTTCCTCTACGGCACCAATAACGCCCTCGGCAATAAGATCACAGCGCACGATACCGCCAAAAATATTGATCAGAACAGCCTTAACATTTTCGTCTGAAAGAATAATTTTGAATGCCTCGGTAACACGCTCTTTGGTGGCGCCGCCGCCAACGTCTAAAAAGTTTGCAGGCGAGCCGCCGTGTAGCTTAACAATGTCCATGGTTCCCATGGCCAAACCTGCGCCGTTAACCATGCAACCAATACTGCCATCCAGCGCAACGTAGTTGAG
>JAQWYY010000120.1 GCA_029253705.1 Luminiphilus sp.
ATGGTTAGCTGCTCGTTGCGCCCACCAAAGAGAGTTCCTGGAAAAAGCCGGCGGGCAGGCAACTCCAAATACAGCTCTAGAGAATGCATGAGCTGGCGGGCTCGGGCTTTGGCATAACTTCCTTCGGGTAAGACCGGCTTATCCGGATACTGTTCATCGAGGTATTCAATAATCACTTGTGTCTCAGCGATGAACCCATGCTCTGTCTCAAGGCATGGCACTTTCCCCATTGGGCTCATAGAAGTCCAATCCGGACTTTGGCTGGGAAAGGTTTTGACAACCTCATACTCAAGCCCTTTGGCCGCAAGGGTCATTCGCACCATATTGAAATAGTTACTAACAGCAAATCCGTAAAGTTTGAGCACATGAAGCTCCATCTGTAGAGGGTGCCGTAGACTAACATCCACCGCAGCCGTGTCGCACTACAAAACGCCTGTCCGCCCAGTTTTTGCAAGGGCATAATAGGCGCAGGACAGCACGCACACAACTAAGACTCAGGCAGGAGCCGCTAGCCATGATAAAAGTAATTACCCTGCTCTGCCGTAAAGCAGGCATGAGCAAAACTGATTTTCGACAATATTACGAAACGAACCATCGGCATATTGGCGAGAAATATTTAAGCGGCTATGCCACACATTACGAGCGGCGGTACGTGCGCCCCTCTGACCCAAGCGTTCAGTACGGTCTCGAGCCTGATTTTGATGTGATCATGGAGGTCTGGTTTCCCAATCAGGCAGCCATGGAAACGGCAATGACGGCACTCGCACAACCACAAGCGCAAACCGAAATTGCAGCCGATGAGGAACAGTTATTTAACCGATCAAAAACAGTCAGTTTTGTCGTGGACGAAGTCGCGTCGATCATGCCCAGCCTTGCATAGTTCTCGAGAGGCGCCCTTTCCAATCGCCCTTTCCAATGAAGCTGGCCAACATGCATCCGCATCAACGAGAAAAATTCGAATAACCCTGCCATTCAAGCCAAGAGGCTCTCTCCCGTGAGGACAACCCTTGGGAGAGAGTCACACGGATTCCTGTAAATACTTAGCCTTCGATGGGCGTCAACCCGCGACGAATGAGTAAAGCTTCTATTGCCGCGTCACGACCACGAAAATTGCGATACAGGCTCATCGCATCCTCTGACCCGCCCCGTGAAAGCAACGTGGCCCTGAAATGATCGCCATTTTCTCGACGCAAACCCCCATTTTCTAGAAACCATTGAACGGTATCGGCATCGAGAACCTCGCTCCAAATATAAGAGTAGTAACCGGCAGAGTAGCCCCCCACAATGTGTGAAAAATAGGTCGTGCGATAACGTGGTGGTACCGCTGCAAAATTCGCCCCCGCCTCAATCAAGGCATTGGCCTCGAAAGCCAACACACCTTCGGCGTCTGGCAGTTCGTCTGCAGATCGCTGGTGCCAAGCTTGATCTAGCAAAGATGCCGCCAGGTATTCGGTTGATCGAAAACCTTCATTAAACCGCGCTGAGGCTGACACCTTCGCCAGCAGTTCAGGAGGTAGCGGCTCGCCTGTCTCGTGATGAACGGCATAGTTGGACAATATCTCCGGCCAACTAGCCCACATTTCATTGACTTGCGAGGGATACTCAACGAAATCTCGAGGCACAGACAAACTGCTGAGGTACTGCACATCAGCAAACATGGCGTGTAAAGCATGACCAAATTCATGGAATAAGGTAGTCACTTCATCCCAAGTTAATAACGTGGGCTCGCCTTCTGGCGGTCGGGGAATATTTAGGTGATTAGCCGAAACTGGCTGAGTTCCCATCAAACCTGACTGGGACACATAAGACATCGCCCAGGCACCGCCGCGCTTAGATGCTCTTGCGTACATATCTTCCACAAATAATGCGAGCACAGAGCCGTCTGCGTTGCGGACCTCCCAGACCCGCACCGTCTCGTGATAAACAGGTAAATCCTCACGCAAGGTAAAGGTAATGCCGTATAGCTGTTCTGCCGCATGGAATACGCCGCGCACTAGAACATTGTTCAGCTCAAAATAGGGTTTCAGCTCAGACTCGTCGAAGGCGTATTTTTGGGCACGCAAAGCCTCGGAATAGTACGCCCAGTCCCAAGGTGCCAATTCAAATGTTTCTCCCTCCGCGGCAATCAAGGTCTGCAGCTCTGCAGCTTCAGTCTTGGCGTTGGCAACCGCAACAGGTGCCAAATTGGTAAGCAGGGTGTTAACCGCCTCAGTGGTTTTTGCGGTTTGATTTTCCAGATTGAACGCAGCATGGCTTTGGTAACCCAATAAGCTTGCCCGCTCGGCACGTAGCTTCATGATTTTTGAAATGTTCTGCCGGTTGTCGTGTTCACCCCCGGAGGACCCTCGTCCAACAGATGCCTTGTAAATCCGCTCCCTCAGCTCCCGATTAGTGAGGCGAGCCAATGCAGGCTGTCCAGAAGTGTTAAGCAGTGGTAGCACCCATTGGTCATCTTGGCCTCTTGCTACCGCCGCCGCCTTTGCAGATGCAATCTCCCCCTCAGACAAGCCGTCAAGCTGCGCCACGTCGTCGACAACAATTGCACGGGCATTGACCTCTGACAAAACATTCTGCCGAAACGCGGTTTGCAAGCTTGCCATCTCTGTATTTATTTCGCGCATCCGCTCCTGCTCAGATGCGTTTAATAACGCCCCTGCTCTGACAAAGTCCTGATGGGTTTGCTCAAGCAGCCGCAGCGCTTCAGGGTCAAGTCCCAGCTCATTCCGCTGCCGGTGCAAGGCGTCGACACGCGCAAAAAGTCGCGAATCTAGTAATATAGCGTCTTCGTGTTCCGCAAATTTCGGCGAAAGCCGCACTTGAATCGCTTCAATCTCATCATTGGTGTGGGCTGAGGATAGGCCAAAAAATACTCGGGCAGATCGGTTTAGCAGCTGGCCACTTTGCTCCATCGCAACTAACGTATTGGCAAAGGTTGGCGGTGCCTCATTGCTAGCAATCGCCTCTATTTCGTTGCGCTGCTCTGCCATACCTTGAAGCATCGCCGGCTCAAAATGCTCGTTTTTTATGCGATCGAAGGGCGGGTAACCAAACTGCAGGTCGCTAGGTACGAGCAGCGGATTTTCAGACGCGCCCGACGCATTGTCTGATTCAGCGATACCCTCTGAGTCAGACTCCACAGCAACCTCTCCAGTACAGGCGACCAACACACTTAAGATTAACGTGCTGGCCAATATTTTTACTGCATTCATGTCTACTTCCTTGTATGTGTTTTTTCCCACAGAACCACTTAATTGTGTAATTTGCCTTCAGGAACTTCTACCAACAATGTCCTTCATTCTATCTCAGGGAGAACTTCCCAATCAGGCGCCTCAAACTCCCCAAGCAATTCCACCGTGACAATTTCAGCCTGAGCTTCAATGATTGCTTTTACTTCTCTGCCTCCCATAACCGAAGCTGCGTCTCGGGCAGACTTACTGTCCCACGTCGCAATGGCCAATGCCCTGCGATCGTCTCCAATCTTTCGATGCAGTCTTGTGCCTTGCGCTCCGGGTGATCGCTGTATAATCGCACTGGCCTCCATCCAAGAGGCTGCGTATTCATCGATAGAGTGGCCTTTTTTAGCAGTGACTTCAAAAATGTAGTACACGGTTTGTTTCCCTGTCTCTTTAAGCCAGAGGACTGCACTTTTTGCCAACACCCCGCTGCGACTTCCTCGCCTGACGAGTTTTAAAGGCTGTTAAAGAGGCAGTGAGTCCCTCTGCTCATAATCCAGATAGCAATGCGCGCACAGTGCCTCATACGTCACCCCGGGAGCGTCGATCATAATTTGATGCCCCTCGTGGGTCATGCCACTCTCACCCAAGCGTGCATTAAAAATGGCTTTCTCACCACAGCGACAAATCGTTTTCATTTCTTCCAACGAATGTGCGACCTCCAACAGACGAAGGCTACCCGGAAATGCGCGTCGTCTAAAATCAGTACGAATACCAAACGCCACAACCGGGAGATCATCCAGAACTGCAATTTCTAGCGCCGCATCGACCTGAGCTGGCTCCAAAAACTGCGCCTCATCGATAAGAACACAGGCAAGTGCAGAATCGGAAGAAGCGCGAATTTTGCGCAACTCCTTTACCTTCCCACGCAAATCTTGACCGGCAGCGAGCAAAATATCAGCCGTGCGGTTGACCCCTAGCCGAGAGACGATTTGATTGTGGCCTTTCGTGTCCAACTCAGGCTTAACCACAACCACTGACTGTCCACGCTCCTCATAGTTATGTGCGACTTGTAACAGCGCTGTACTTTTACCGCTATTCATAGCCCCATAACGAAAAAACAACTTACTCATTGTAAAACCTTGCGCCTACAAACCTTGATCCGGCGGCAACCGACTGCCAACACCATGCCTTACAGTTCGACACAGATTTTTCCAAAATGTTTCTGCGATTCCTGATGCCGAAATGCTTCGCCTAAGGCCTCCAAGGGCATTGAGCAGTCTACGACAGGTCGCAATCCGTGGGCTTCAATAGCCGCCGACATAGCAAGCTGATCACTATGACTACCGACCGTAATACCACTAAGACGTCCATTCTTGGTCATCAAAGCTGCTGTCGGTACTTCACCCGAAAAACCCGTCAAAACACCGATAAGACTGATACAGCCGTCGACAGCCAATGCATCAACTGACTGGGGCAAGTTACCTGGCCCTCCAACTTCAACCACAAGGTCTACACCACGGCCGCCCGTCATATCCAAAGCCTTAGCCCCCCAATCAGCGTTCTCACGATAGTTAATCAAATGCTGTGCACCCAGTTCACCTAGGCGCTCAAGCTTTGCGTCAGAGGACGACGTTGCAATGACTCTGCAGCCCATCATGCGTGCGAATTGCAGCGCAAATACTGAGACGCCTCCACTCCCTTGAACAAGCACCCAGTCTCCGGGACGCAAAGCAGTCTCAACGAACAGAGCCCGCCAGGCCGTTAAGCCCGCACAGCTGAGGGTTGCGGCCTCAATGTGACTCAAGTTTTGGGGCGCCTGACTAAACGCTCTAGCTGGCATGGTGACTGTTTGCGCCGCAAACCCGTCAATATGATCTCCTGGAACACCCTGCAGATATGCGGCTGTAGGACGACCACTGATCCATTGAGGGAAAAAATGACTGATTACATTGTCCCCTACTGAAAAATCCCGTACGCCCTCACCCACCGCAGTCACAACACCCGCGCCGTCTGACATGGGAATTCGCCCGTCTGCTGCCGGGATCAAGCCGACGACGACCGCATAATCGTGGAAATTCAGGGAGCTCGCTTTGATCGTGACCTGAATTTCATGGGATTGCGGAGTCCGCGGTTCGATATTGATGAGTGAGAGTTGGTCTATACCCCCTGGGGCTGCTAGTGACATGGCCTGCATAAAAACTCCTTGTTCAAAAACGAATTGAGTGTCGCCTACTGCCTCGACCAAGCCTCTAGCTTGGCAATATCGCGGTGCCCTTTTTACAGTATTTCTGCACTAACTAGAGCTGCACAACGCAGCAAAAGCAGCGGCTGTATCAGATGATGTGCCACCTGCAGCATCAATGATCTCCCAGGGGCGAAGGCAAGCGGCTTCTCTCTCGCACCACTGGTATCCAGCAGACCTAATGCACCCATTACTATCCGAATCACCACCTACCCTTAAAGCTGGCGATGAAACTTCACTAGCAGCACGATAAACCGTCTGCCCGTCGTTAATCGTCTCTAACACCTGAATTTCCGCAATTTTCAATGGATCTATTGCAAGTGGATCTTCCGAGAGGACCACGAAGTCAGCCTGCTTACCTACCTCGATCGAGCCCTTTTGCTGTTCTTCAAAATGCTGAAAGGCGGGCCAGATTGTAATCGCCTTCAGGCCTTCATAAGGCGTAACGCGCTGATCAGCGCCCAACACCACACCACTTCGAGTCACTCTCGTAACTGTTGCCGACAAGACGCGCATCGAATCTGGCCTAGCAACAGGCGCATCATGATGCGAAGAAAAAATCATCCCGGCATCGAGCACATCCCGAGTCGGCGAAATATAAGCTGCTCGCTCTGGCCCTAGCACTGACTCACGATGCCAATCCCCCCAATAAAAGGTGTGCATGGGAAACAGCGAAGGCATCACCCCCAGTTCCTTGAGACGGCCAATTTGGTCTTTACGCAACGTTTGTCCGTGAATGAGGACATTACGACGATCACCCAATCCATGTACCGCAACCGCGCGCTCTACAGCATTAAGATACCTATCGATCGCTGCATCACCGTTGCAATGCACCAGAACCTGACGGTTGTTAGCAAACGCATCCATGACCTCGTCATTGACCTGCTGCTCGGTCATCGCCGGATAACCCACATAATCTGCCGGCTGACCATGAGGAGCCACGAAATACGGCTCGCTCAGCCAAGCAGTTTTACCTTGCGGCGAACCATCAATGGTGAGCTTTACACCCGCAATGCGAAAGCCGTTGGAGTAGCCAATGCCTTGATAACCGGCACCAGTGTAATAGGGTGATACCGTCATTTGGTCTTTCGCTGTGTAATCAACATACAAGGCAACGTCGATAGGCAGCGCTCCTTGCTCGACACGAGTTTGTGCTGTCACCAGCGACGAGGCGAAAGCGCGCCCTTCTTGGGCCGTTGTGTAGCCATAGCTTGCAAATAACGCCACTCCCTGTTCAAAAAGATCAATTGCATAGGCGGGTTCGATACTGGACTGAAAAACCCGTAAAGCGCTGAAAAACGCGTTTTCCTCGAGCACGCCATTGGGCGTTTTTCCATCTTTCTCACAGCGAATCAATCCGCCAGGAATCTCCTTGTTGCAATCGTCTATTCCAGCAAGCGCAAGAGCTCGGCGATTAAACACGCCGAAGTGACCTGACTGATGAATCACCATAAGCGGTTTTTCTTCAGTAACCATTGATAACTCATTAGCGGTGGGAAAAATACCCTCTGACAACTGAGAATCATCAAACCCAAAACCCAGCAACCAGTCAGTTCTTTTTATGAACTCGACTCCAGAGCTAGATTCCTGCCAAGCCCTCAAAGTCGCCACAAGGCTCGCAAAATCAGTGACTTCACCATCGGGTATGGGTAGCAAATTGGCGCTCGCCGCTTGAAGGCCCGCGCTGACAACGTGTCCGTGCGCATCGACGAATCCAGGCACCATAGTACTACCCTGCAAATCGACTTTCTCAGTCGCTTCACCAATAAAGGGTTGCAAGCCCGCTAAACCGCCAACATAAGTAATTATTCCATCTCGAGTGGCCACTGCTAATGCCTTGGGGTTATCGTCGTCAACGGTAATGATCTTCCCGTTCAAAAAGACCTTGTCGGCCGCCACCGCCTCTAAAGGCTCAGACTCGACGACGGAAGTGTCTGGGCTGTCACAGGCCGCCATGGCTACCGTTAGGGCTAGACTGCCTAAAATTGTGTGTCTGCGCATAGTATTTCTCTCTGAATGTGACGAGCTGATACGTCCTTCACTAAAAGTATACTGCGGCAAATTCAGCAGTAATGTCCCCTGAACCATTTAACAATATCAAAGACTCACCGATGATTTTAAAAGAAGTCGCCTGTTCAAGCAGTGAAAGGAACTGAACCTCGGTGGACATAATATCTACACACGCTTTTCGTGTTGTCATAAGAGCAGTCAGAGAAATCTGACTATTAGTCGTCTCATAAGTACCGGAAAAATTATTGCAACCGGCGAATCCTCTTACCACCTGATTTTCCTTGCGAAGCTGCAAATAGGCCTCTTTGCGTTGTGAACTCATTATCACTACCGGCTGGCCATTGAGCTCAATTAACTTCCAATAGGTGTTTGTAAGCGACGTTTCAACGTCTGAAATAGCTGGCACTTTGGCTGAGGCATCCTTGACCAATGAGTAAGGCGCAGGAGCAGACTGCTCAGAGGAGATTGAGGTACAGCCTACTAGCAGTGCTGCCGCACAGACCAGTCGCAATAAGTTTGCCGCCTTCATAGTTGACTCCATGTCTTCGTGCTATTAACTCGCCATGCGCGCTGTGCGCCCATCACAGGCCTCATTTTGCCTCTAAGTGGCGGTCAATCAGTCGAACATTCCAATACTTGTAAGTTGACTGCCATGAGCGCCCCTTGGCTGATAAAATATCCGCGGCGTACGCACACTTTGTCCGCTATTACATAGATCGATGGGGTTTGATCCGTGTATTCACTCTTTTCAGAGGCAAATGAACAATGCCCCAGGCAACTTTTGATATAGCGCTAAGTACCGAACAAGTTCTTTTGTTTTATAAGGCCAAAAAAAACAGAGTGCAAGTTGTAGCAAAGGATGGCAGAACCCTTAATCTTCCCTGGGAGCTTTTCAAACCCTACATTACCCCAACGGGTATTCGTGGCACCTTCACCATATTTTTCGACGTCGGTGGCAAATATGAACGGTTGGTCGCGGTATAAAATAGCGCAAGCAGAGCTAGATAAGGCTACTTAATGCGCGTCCCCCCAACATTGTGCTTGCAGTGTCCTCTCCTTGAGTTCGGAGACTGCCAAAGAGCAACACTTTCCACGCAATAAAAATCCGTTTTTATGGACTCCAAATTTCCCACGTCAGTCTGGCAGAGAATCTGTATCGGCGACTGATTGTTGCGCCTCGGATGCCACGGCCGGAGCATGCTCCTCGGGCAGCTGAGCCAAAGATATTTCCGGCTCTTTTATAGGCTCTATGACAAGGTCCAGCCGGCTGGTCTCAAGCTCAAAGTCCCGCGGCTCCAGCTCAGGCAAACCTTTAGAAATTTTTGTGGATATTTTTTCGAACTTCTCAACCTTACCAAAGAGCCCTTGCTTGCCAGCGAGGGCAACTACGGCTTTGTTGTAGTGATTCCCCACAGTTGTTAAGGACACCCCCAAACTACGCAACCCCTCTGCCACACCCGCGACCTTATTATAAATATCGGCAGCCATATCACTAATTTCTCTCGCCTCGGCGTTGCTGCGCTCGAGCATCCATAAATTAGCGACAGTGCGCAAAATAGGAATCAGAGTTGTATGTGACACTAGAACAACCTGTTTACTAAATCCGTACTGAAATAATTCTTTATTGTGTTTCAGCGCCTCTATATAAGCGGATTCCATGGGCATAAACATGAGCACATAGCTGGGGCTTTTCATCCCTGTGAGATTGGTGTAGTCCTTCGAGGCCAAATCATCAATGTGCTTTCTTACAGCTACTACATGTTCGGTCATAGCACGCTCGTAGTGCTCGGGAGTCTCTGCAGCTATCGTTCTCTCATACGCATTGAGCGTGACCTTGCTATCGATAATGAGCTGGCGGTCCTCCGGTAGGCGCACGAGAAAGTCTGTTCGCTTCACTTTCCCCACGCTATCGGAAAAACTGTCTTGCATTGTGTAGTGATCGCCCTCAATTAGACCACTGATCTCAAGGGTTCGCTGCAGCTGCGCCTCGCCCCAGGCCCCTCGCTGTTGAGAATCGCCTTTTAATGCTGTTGTGAGATTACTGGCGTCCTGACCAATTTTTAGGCCTAAATCTTTGACACCATCGATGGCCTGCTGCAACGAGGTATGGCTTTTTGTCGACGCATCATGAACTTCGTTTACACGACTTTGAAAGCCCGCTATTTGCTCTTGTAGCGGCTTTAGGATGCCGCCTAGGGTTGTCTGATTTGTCTCTGCAAACTGCTTACCTTTTTGTTCAAAAACTTTATTGGCGAGATTTTCAAATTGTTGGTTCAAGGACTCGCTGGAGTTTTTGAGAAATTCTTTCTGATCTCTGATGTTCGCTTCCTGCTGCTCTCGCTCTGTCGCAAGCACTGCGGCTTCGGTGGTCTGTTGCTCCAGTTTTTTGAGGAGCTGCTGTCGCTCAGATTTCAGCTCATCAAGGTCTCGCTGCAAGCTCATCATGCTGGCTTGCGCAGCACCAAGCTCTGCCTGTCCTTGACGTAACGCCAATACTTCACCTTTCATCTCGACGATCTGCGCTACAAGCCGCTCTTTCTCGGATTCAGCAAACTCGTTTTCTTTTTTGAGCTTTAGACCGTCGTCCTCGCTCTCTCTCAGCGCCTTTGCGGCTAGGTCTCGATCACTTTCAACCGATGCCATTTGCACCTTCAACTGATCGCTATTCTCCTGAGCATTGCGCAGTTGCAATTCAAGCGTCGCCATTTTTGACCGATGACGGTACCCCGCTAAAAAATAGGTGAGCAAAATCAGAATCAGTGCAGCGAACGCCAAACCCGCCGTCGTCTCACCGGGAATGGACATCAGAGCTTGCCCATGAAAACTAAAATTTTATTGGTCATTAAAAACAGCACTCTTGGTGTGGCTTTTTAGCTTCGATCCCCACGGTGTGTCGGATTAAAGCCCCTTAAAAGTTCTCAAAGTTTTGCGATCACCTTAATTTCCACCTTTAAACCTGGGTCGACCAGAGCAGAGACACCAATGAGTGTTTGAGCGACTTCGGGCTTCTTGCCGTAAGCCGCTTGCCTTGCCCCAAAAACAGCAGGCACCTGATTCATACACTCTTTCATGTCGGTTACGAAGAACGTTTCGTCCACGATATTGTCCATCGTGGCTCCGAATTCAGAAAGTACAGATGCAATATTCCTATACGCTGCTTCAACTTGCGCGGGTAAATCAGTTGGAATTTCGCCTGTTTCTGTCATTCCTACCTGACCGGCCAAATACAATGCGTCACCCACTCGCACACCTTGACTAAAAAAATCGGCGTAGGGACCGGCTTTGTATAACTCTTTCTCAATAGACATAAGTTCTCTCAGGGAGATTACGGTTGATAAGCGCACACTATAACAAGCGGCAGACATTGTGACCCCTAGACGGCTGGGAAAAAAATACGCGTAAGCCCCTCGCGTAATTACTGACACCATCGCTACGCCATGCCCCCACATTAGAATAAACCCAGCGCATCGGTGACTGTTGCAGCCATTAATGGCTTCAGCTGTTTCAAACGACAGCTCCATGATGCCAACTTGGCGGGAGGCGGCTGGAATCTAGGCCGGCCAAAGTGGCTATAGGAGCTGCTTCGTTATTTTGACCCCTAAAACATTGAAATATTTCTTCCAACATCGCAATCACGCTGTTCAGGGACGCAGTCCGCTGGGTAAGCCCTAGTTCCCAATTGATAATGCTGCGCCAGGGTTAAGTGAGGCGGATTTTTCCCGTATATTGATCTAGCTGTATTTAGCAATGAAAGGAGGGCCCGTTTGTGGGGAATTTTGTTTTTACCGATATCCTGTTTTTGTCGGGAGTTATCCTACTGCTGGTATCTGGTGTCTGGCTCTATGCCAGAAGTGACCGCATCGATCCAGATCCTAAGTATCAACACTTTGGCCCCCCTACCAAGGAGTCGCAATCGATAGAGCCGGGAGAACGTGCTGTTTTCGGGCCAGCAGATCCAGCTGACGAAGGCGTGTTGTGGAGCGCCTACAGTCCCGTGGACCCAACCGATCGAAAACACCGACTTCGTTAACCACAACACAGTCGCCACCTACCCACTGAGCACTTATAAATGCTAGAAAAATATTTCATGATTGCGCTCTACTTTGGCCTCCTTTTGATACTGGGCTTCGTGGCCTCAAAGCGCGTCAAGACCATGAAAGATTTTGTTGTCGGGGGTAAGTCTCTGGGGTTTTGGGTAGCTGCCTTCTCAGCTCAAGCAACGGGCGAATCGGCTTGGCTATTACTGGGTCTTACTGGCATGGGGGCTATGATTGGGTTTTCTGCATACTGGGTTGTGCTCGGCGAGGTGCTTGGCGTGTTTCTGATGTGGTTTTTTATGGCCTCACGTTTTAAGCGCTTGACCGACCGCTACGATGCGATCACCGTTATTGATTATTTGGTCGCCCGCTTTCGCAGTAAAACCCACACGCTACGCGTGGTTGCAGCACTTAGCCTTTGCATTTTTGTTCTGATTTACATCGCCGCGCAAATTGACGCAACAGGGTCTGCCTTCGAAACTTTCCTCGACTGGCCTTACCTCACGGGAGCCATTTTTGGCTTCAGCATAGTCACGATTTATTGTTTGGCGGGGGGGTTTCTTGCCGCTGCTTGGACTGACATGCTGCAAGGTGCAGTAATGTTAGCGTGCCTCATGTTACTCCCCACGGTAGCCATTCTAACCATGGCCAATGCGAGTTCAATTTATGACGGGCTCGCCACCATCGACTCTAACCTCGTTACGGTGCTCGGCGCCGGGAGCCCCACCCTTCTCAACATTGCCGCGGTAATAGGCATGGCCCTCATTGGGCTTGGCTTTTTGGGGTCACCACAGGTATTTGCGCGCTTGATTGCAATCCGCAGTGACCAACAAATTCACCGCGGTAAATGGGTCGCATTAGTTTTCACTCTGCTGGTCGATTTTTCTGCGGTAACGATCGGCATCTTGGGCCGCTACATATTCACTGAAACGGGTGCAGATCCAGAAGCTGTTTTGGGCAACGGCGCTCAAAATGTACTGCCCGAATTAGTTGAGTACACCTTTCCCCCTTGGATCGTGGGGCTGTACGTAGCCGCCGTATTATCTGCCATCATGTCAACGGTATCATCACTTATCGTGATGGCAGCAGGCTCGCTCACTCACGATCTTTATGAACAAATCTATAATCCAACCTTAAGTGACGCTCAGGCAGCCAAGCTTTGCCGGCTAATGACATTAGCGCTGGCACTAGTAGCACTGCTAATTGCCGTGATGGTTGCGATCATGTCCCCCGACCGCACGATTTTTTGGTTCGCCATTTTTGGTTGGTCCGGCATTGCGGCGACCTTCTGCCCTATGATGATTCTTTCGCTGTTTTGGCCTGGGTTTACTGAGCGCGCTGCTATAGCCTCGATGCTGGCAGGTTTTTTCATGACCATCGTCAGTAAGTTTTTACTTCAAGACCTACACAACGTGGGCGAGTACTTTGCTGCACTCGAAACGATGCCCCCATCGTTTTTAGCCGCGATACTAGTGGGATATTGGGTCTCCAAAGCCTGGCCTGACCAAAACCTCAGGACGCTATATCAAGATGATTTAACGCACTGTAGGTAACCCTTTGCAGCTAAAAAAAGTGGCTGCAAAAGGGGGGCGTACCGGTTCAGACGTTGAACGGAAGCCTTTGCAGACTCTCGCTTACTTGCAGGTAAAGTTCGAAACGGTCTGCTGAAGCCAATTGGTGCTGTTACCCACAAACAGCGCTTTCAGACCAAAGCTAGCACAGTGATCGATGGCAAGAGTTTTAACCTCCTCCGGCAGCTTGGCACAATCGTTTAGTTCATCGCTAAAGGTTTGATTGGGGTTACAACCGCTGTCAAATCCCATGGAGGCCTGAGCGTAAGTAATTTTAATACCCTCTTCGCTGGCATCCGACGTACTGGGTCCAAAAATAAGTACGGTATCGGCAGACGATACCTCGGAAACATCTCTGGGTGGCTGCTGCTGAGAAGCGCAGGCGGCTAGAAGAATGTAACCCAGCACCAAAATGAACAACTTTGAAACACTGCGAGGCTGTGTGATTAACCGTGAAGTAAACATCGTGACTTCTCCTAATACTAAGCGGGTACTGCTTAAAAACCGAGATGACGCATGACCTTACAGTAAGATTCTAACTTGAGTAGCAATACAATGTACTTAGTGTGATCGAGTAGGCACTGATTTCTATGTCTCACAAACTTGCAAACAGCTTGGCCAAAACGCGTTAACAGGAAATACCGTCGGGTGCAGAATAAAAAGCGTGCTGACGGAAGGACCACCGTTTGTAGCCGCGCCTACATGTCCGTATCTTCTGCAGCGTCCTCCGCCTGCCTCCGTTTGAAGTAACGGACAAACTTTTTCGAAGCGCTATAAAACAGTCCTGAAGCTACTAATACGATAACTAACAAGACGAGTATCATGGGGTAACCCATTTGCCCGAACACTGACGTTGATTCACTCATATCTTATCCTTCACTTTTAGCGCCGTTAGTTGAACGCCTTAGATACGCCAACTAATTGTTCTAATATATTACAGATGCTATGGGTCTGTTGAATTTCGTGGAGATTGATCATTGGTCGGTGCAGAGAGGCGAACACTCGTTGACTAACCTGTAGAGT
This sequence comes from Luminiphilus sp., assembly GCA_029253705.1. Classification (GTDB taxonomy): domain Bacteria; phylum Pseudomonadota; class Gammaproteobacteria; order Pseudomonadales; family Halieaceae; genus Luminiphilus. The sequence goes on from JAQWYY010000120.1 coordinate 14,060, forward strand.
TTTGAGGCCGATGAGAACCCTTATGCTGGTTGAGCGCCTTAAGTCTTACTGAGGTACGGCGAGCGCTGCAAATCTTCTCTTGTTTCGTTTGAGACTTGGTAACGAGTCGTCGCTGCTTGATCTCCAGCGAAGCCGCTCCAAAGTGGCACGAGGAAAACCACTAAGTAATCGCAGCTGTTTGCGTTAACGGCTGGATCAGCCTTGAGCCTATCGGTACCAAAGCCTAAGCTACCCTTCAGGTAAAACGCGCAGACGAAGTGCATAGCCGCAGAAAACTTCTGCGCGCTTCTTTTTCTGATAACCTCGGCCCCTGAACAAAACAATGACTTCCCCAGACAGAGAGAGACCGCAATGAGTTTGCAAGGAAAAACAATTTTCATCAGCGGCGCCAGCCGAGGTATCGGGCTTGCCATTGCCAAACGTGCTGCTCAGGATGGTGCAAATGTCGCAATCGCAGCAAAAACCGCCGAGCCCCATCCCAAGCTGCCAGGTACAATCTACACCGCTGCTCAGGAGATCGAAGACGCTGGCGGCGCGGCGCTCCCCGTTCTGTGTGACATCCGCTTCGAGGACCAAGTGCAGGCCGCTGTGCAAGAAACCGTCGATAAGTTTGGGGGCATCGATATCTGTATAAATAACGCCAGCGCTATTAGCCCAACTGGCACCTTAGATACCGAAATGAAGCGCTACGATTTGATGAATGAAATTAATACGCGTGGGACTTTTTTGGTATCAAAAACCTGCATCCCATTCTTGCAGAAAGGCAGCAACGCGCACATTTTAAACCTTGCCCCACCTTTGGACATGCAAGCCAAATGGTTTGCACCACACGTTGCCTACACGATCGCCAAAATGGGTATGAGTCTCTGTACTTTGGGCATGAGCAAAGAACTGGCGCCAGACGCAATTGCAGTTAATTCGCTGTGGCCGCTGACGGCCATTGATACTGCAGCCGTTCGCAACGTTCTGGGCGACGATGAAATGGTTAAAGGGTGCCGATTGGTTTCAATCATGGCCGATGCGGCTTACGCCATACTTTGCCGAGACTCAGCCATATGCTCTGGTAACTTCTACATTGACGAAGAAGTTCTCCGTGCCGAGGGCGT
>JAQWYY010000166.1 GCA_029253705.1 Luminiphilus sp.
GTAATGTAATCCAGAGTATCATTGTGAGGCACGAGGTCGTCATATATATCGGGCACCCCACTAGCTACGTTGAGGCAACCCGCGACCACCAACGGCGCGTCTAACGCAGTGGATTGCAATAGCGTGTTAAGTGACACCCATTGGCTAACCGTTGCCCCCTGCCCTGTGCTGCTGGCAGCGCGACCAACAACCTTTAGAAGAGACTCTCCGGGAGGTCCCGCTTCAAAACCAAAGGAAAGCGTGTAGGCCCGACTTGTCGTTTGCCCGCCCATGTTTTCTACTGGAAAAGAAAGCGGTGTCCCAACCGTGTGAGGCGCAGAAGGCCACAAATGCGTGGTGTAGCTATTGCTGCTGGACGCGAGCCACTCCATACCCTGTGCCATGGCTTCCTCAGCGGCCAAAAACCCTTCGGTGGCGTTGTGCGTATTCGAGGTGAGGCGAACAGAATTGACGGTTGATGTCGTCATGCTACGCACGGCAAGCAGCGTCAACAAACCCAGTACGGCAACAAAGAAAATTGTGTAGGCCCCCTGCTGATCGCCAACTCGCCGAGAACTTAAACGCCATGGGCCCAAGGTCATGAGGCCGCCGCCTGTATGAGTACCGCATTGCGGGGTTTGGCGTAGAGTTCGACATAAATTTTATCGTCGGGATCACTGGCACACTGGTTATCGGTGCTTTTGGGGTACGCGCAAAGCGTCACCTTATATAAACGGTCGATTCGACATGACAATGTCGTCGAACCGCAGGCCTGTAAACTGGTGCTGCCGTAGGTATCGCAGGGGGCTGTTCCCGCGACACCCAAAACACAATCGTTGTCACCGTCGGCAATATTCTCGTTGATCAGCTCCACCGAAAATGTGTCGACGAACACATCCCCCAACCTCGTCACCGGTACCCAGGGAGCCGTTGCGGGCGGCACATTGCACCCAGAAACCGGTGCACCTGCCGAGTATTCCCCTGGGTGAACACCAGCAGTGGCCTCAAGCACATGGTTGCGAAGGCGATAACCAAATCGATGATGAACCTGCACAACTGTACCGGCACCAGCACAGCCAGTGACTCCATCTCCCGCTGCGCATGTATGTTGTTGCACATAGGAGACGAGCACGCAGTCGGTCGTCGTGGTCCCTGACAACGTTGGCGCGCCCGATGTGCCAAATTCAATTGCAGGGTAATTACCCTCATCCCCTGCCGTGGCACCAAACCCCTGAGTCGTCAACAGGTAAGTGCCAAGCGCGGCGGGCGTACCCCGGTAACCTGCTCTACGGATGTCGTCAAGCAAGGATGCCGCTGGTGAATATATTTGCTCTGTGCGCGCCGCAGCATCGAAGACGTCTTTACTAGAGCCCACCGTCGTCACATAAAATGTGGTGCCTGCCAAAGCGATAAAGCTGCCAATAGCAATGGCAACCATAAGCTCTGTCAGGCTAAATCCCCGCACAGTTTTCCCCGTTATTAAACGACGCACGTCCTTCAACTGCATGTTCTATATCCAAGGTCGCCACTAGGAGAGCAAACAAAAACTCCACCTAACAAGTCTCTGTCGATTTTAGCACTGACACTGCCAAGGGTAAAAGTAATGGAGCCAGTCCCCGCGGGGTCTAACCTTCGCACGGCTGTAATCGTAAAAGCGGCCGTACTTCCCGCCTTATTCCACCCGGTCACTACCGCAGTTACGCCGTCACCGTAATCGTTGTGGGCTCTGGCTACCGTGGGCGTGCTTCCAGTGCTCGCTATGCTGTAGTTCCACGACACACCGTCATTCAACGTGACCCTTACCACGCCACTCAGCCCAAGCGTGAGGGCTTCCGTGCGGGCAACTTGAAGATCAGATAGTGCAGTTTCTACCACTGATTTTAGCCGTTGCCGTTCAATAAGATCCTGAAACGCAGGCGCTGCAATAGCAACCAGTATCGCCATTACAACGAGAGTCACCAATAACTCCACCAAGGTGAAGCCTTTGATGCTTGTTTTCAATAAGTCCTCCACCACACACCTTTACTAACGCCGCGCGACCGTAAGGCTGATTTACCGTACTGCACTCAACCGGCTTAAACTCGGGACCTTGAGCTAGAGAGCCCGCAGACTTGATGCCGACTGCGCTCAGTTGACTACTTCAGCATAAACGCCCGTTATCTTGGTGCCCAGACTACCATTGTCCTAGCGTCAGCCACAAAATTGTCGCGAGTGCCCCAACCAACGGGGTGGGGCGAATTGACTACTCTGCCATTAAGGGTTGTGGGCCTCCGGTGGAACGCCTTGAAGCCAACACACTGAGAAAAAAGCCCCACGACGGTTTCGAAAGTATAAAGCAGGCGATGTTACAGGCTCTAATAGCCATCATTTATTCTAATTCTGACCGTCGCAAAAACGCATAGTGGTTT
>JAQWYY010000215.1 GCA_029253705.1 Luminiphilus sp.
ATGGTGTTGGGGAGTGAAGATCGTCTGACCCCGGTGCGAGGTACAGGCCCGTTGCAAGAAGCGTTTCATCAGCCGGAAGTCAGCGTAATACAAGGTGCGGGACACACGCTCATGATGGAGGCTCCTAATGCACTTTTGGATTCACTACACAAGGTGTTGTAGTCGCCGATTATGTCTGCGCAAACCAATTATCAGCAGCGCTCGCTCCCTTACATAGCCCTTGCCCGGAGACACAATGCAATGCTGCATTGCCCAAGAGCTAGCAGCCAAACACCCAGCCGAATTGGGAGAAAAAACCAGTGAAAAAAATAACTATCTGGCACAATCCAAGATGTTCTAAATCACGTCAGGCACTAGCACTTCTTGAGGAGGCAGCTGTGGAACTAGAGGTTTTAAAATATCTAGAGTCACCTCCTACCAGGAAAGAACTGCGGGCAACTCTGGATAAACTGCAGATGAAGCCACCAGAATTAGTACGTCGTGGCGAGGCCATCTTTAAAACATTAGAGTTGTCTGACAACAGCTCAAATGAAGAGTGGCTCACGGCGATGATTGAACACCCTATTTTGATTGAACGACCGGTGATTATTAGCCAAAGTCAGGCAGTGATTGGCAGACCCCCAGAAAATGCTCTCATGCTTCTAAAATAGCAATGCGAGGGCACGAGCTCGCTTGTTTCCAAGGCGTGTTATTCCCGCTAGAAGCAAACATTAGCATCAAGGAATACACGAGAAAAACAGCTAGTGTCCACGCACATCGTGCGCAAAGCTCTCTTAGCCGAACTCTATAACTGAGAAATGACCACCACAGTACTATGGGCCTTTTGCCAGTTGATACTCTCTACACATCCGGATACTCGTCAACCAAATCGACGGACTTCTCCTTGAGTATTGCTCGAAATTTTTTCTTTTCCTCTTCCGACAACCCCTGTCCTTCTGAGGTGCCACCCAACTTATTACCAAGCACCTCATCACAGGTATCTGTCATTTCCACTTCAATATAATCAAACAGCTTTTTTAACTTGGAATTTTCACTGGGTATCGCGCTGACGACTTCTTCGTGCGAAATCACGAAAGCGTTTAAATCTGCTGCTAATTGACTTTTAAACCCCAAATAATTTTTGGTCCAAATTTGCATTGGTTGAAATGGGGTGTCCTCAAAGGAATTAAAAAAATCCGTGCGCTTCAGAGAAGCATACGCGTCAAAGGGGTGACGGTAGTGAAATACAATCTTGGCGTCGGGATAAATAGCCCTAAAAAAAATGGCATTTTCTAAGCCAAAATTGCGTACCTCCTTGAACCCCCAACGACCAAAACCCTTAGCTAAACTTGGCTCATTATAAAGCTGATCAAACAGGCCTTTAAAAGCGGGCACAATACTATCGGGACTGGGACAAATCGTTGGTGCCCACATCTGGTGTAGCGGCTCTTCCTCTGCTTGATCGCGCATCCACTGCGCCTCAGAAAAAGATTGCGTAGCAAGGTCAAACATTCGTCTAGCAGGTATAAGAAACTGCGGTTCTCCCCAAATAAGCAACTCATCCGTGGTATTCAACAAACGCTGTAGCAACGTACTGCCAGTCCGCCAGCTGGCAGAAAAAATAAATACCGGTGCAGTGCTGCTCTTAGTCATAGGTCGTCAAATATTAGCGTGTGATTTGTGGCTTTAAGTAAATATCTAAAAGTACTTAAAGCCTTGTGTTTACTGGGCCGGTACAGTTTTATCGGGTACCGCTTTGTGTGCGACTTGCAAAAAGCCCTGAGTCGAGGCTTTGTCTCGCCTTTGAAGGAAAATAAAGGCTTGCACGTACTCAAGGCCTCGACGTTACCTGAAGTTTGCCTACCGGTTTTATATGGCCCGTTTTCATGTCGTAGAGAGTGATGTCGTACCTGCCCAATCGCGACAGATACCTCTCAGCGGGAAAGCTTCCGGTTATTTTCCCTTGATCGCGGGCCGTGTCGATCATCCTGTTGTCGAGGACAATCGACACGTCTTCAGGGCCGCAATCGGTCTTTATCCAGATCTTTGAATCGCCATTAAAACTCCGGTTAAACGCCTGACCTTGAGCGACACTTTTCGGCCCCCAAGCTTCGATGTTGCACTGCTGCACTGTGCCACCTTCCAATGCGTCTTCCCCTGCTGACACCTGTAATCCCCCTGGGCACGAAGCGGGTCGTATGATGGTGGAGAAGTCCGCGTCAGTTGCTGCAGTCTCGACATCAAAGCCAGAAGCTGTTTTCGTCATGTACACAAATTGTGCAGCCCTTAATTGCTCCGGCCAGTAAGGCAGTTCTTCCTCGCCAACCTGCTCTATAGGCACGTTGGAGGCTAAAACCGCGCGCTGCCCCGGCGCAAGAGCAATTAGGATTTTATTGAGATCTTTAAGCCGTTTTTTGAATTTTCCAGCGAAAAACAGCTGCTGTTCTATCTGATCGTTTTCGTCCAGAATCACAGCAAAAACTCCCATACGGTTAAGCACCGGACGGCCACTACCAGAAAACCTTCCAGTCAAATAGGCTCTCCCCCAGCGCAGATGGAAGGTACTGGTCTCTGGATCAAGACGAGCATGCGCCGAGTAGTCACACACCTGATTGTTCTCAGGCCTGTAGGCGAAAGTATCCCCCAAACCATAAACTGTATTCATCGCTTTGCGCTTATCGCAATTATCCAAAGGTAGCGTCAGCGGCTGCTCACTCGCGGCAGAACCCTCGCAGTTTGCTGCTTTATTTGTAATCGGCTTACCTTCGGTATCGTAGTCTCGGTAGCGCGTTAATACATAACGTGGCTCGGTGGGCTTATTGATATGCGAACGCGCAAGAACAAACTCCGCATCATGCTGAATTTCAAGCAAATCCAGCACATTGGCAACCATATCAAGGGAAGACATCTGAGCTTCAGTATCCCAGTTTTCAAGGGATTTCTTCCGCTTCTCAGGCACCACCACGGTGGTAAACAGACGCTTATCTAGCACCCCCTCCTTTTGAAAAAGCCGATGCATATCGCGACTACTGAAAACCCCATGATCTGCCTGGATATAAACCACGGTATCCTCGAGAATGCCGCCATCCTCCAGTTGACGAAGAAACTTATCCAGCAAAAAGTCCGTGCAGTGAATCGCATCTAAGAAAGGCTCATCGGATAACGGATAGTCTGGGCAGCCCTCATAGGTATACCCCGGCACGTGTGTCCCTAGCGTTAAAAGCGTTAGGTTAAACGGCGCAGGCTCCTTGTGCATGGACTTAATTTGCTCGAGTGCCTGATTAAATAACGTTGTATCAGGGAGGCCCCAGATACTGTTTTGATCCCGAAATCCCAGGGTTCTCCAGTGCTGCAAGCCCAAAACCTGATCGTAGCCGTGGTCCAGCAGGAAGTCGCCTTTTCCTGCAAATGATAAATTAGCCCCTCCCAGGTAAATCTGTTTGTATCCCGCTTTTTTCAGCACATCTCCCATGCAAGGCAGTTTAGTAATTCGGGCCTCAGGTATGGTTAAAGAACTATTAGAGTAAGCCATGTTCACCAGCGTGCCGCATTGTGAATTGAATATGCCTTCTATGGTGACGTACCCGGATGAGAGGTTGTTTGAAAAGCTATAGTACTTTTCGTGCATCGCATCCATGTTCGGGGTTAAGCCAGGATACTGCGTGTTCTCGGTCAAATTTCTATTGAAGGATTCAAGATACACGACAACGATATTGTAAGGATCCTTGGGTGCCTGGGCTCTAACAAAGCTTTTCTCTTTCGGGAGCGGCCTTTGAGGGCGCAGAGGCTCAAGCACATTTAAGGCCTCCGCTCGCACAACCGCTGCGTCAAGGGCGGCTGTTTCCCCTCGCTTGGCAAACTGCTGGTAGCCCGTCGCAAGAAGAACCTCAGGCGTACTGTTGCTGCCAAGAGCCATTAAAATTCCAGAACCAGCGGCAGCCAGTGCGCCGAGAAACAAGCTTGTCTGTTGAACACTGAGCCTTAATTTGAGAAGAAGTAAAATAAACGCCATGACTAATAGCATCAGCGGAACTAACGCGTAACTGTATTCCGCAAAGGCGATTTTCGCCGACTTCAACTCTGCGTGCGCGAAAAATTCGATGGTATACCCCATCCCGGTGAAGTCTTGTAAAAAACCATAGGAAAATCGAATCAGTAAACTTGCACCTATTAATAGCCCGACCGTCACAATGGCTATGCGGGAGTGCAATCTGGACAGGAAAATTAAGACTGCATAAAAGAACAACGCAGCACCAAAGGCCCCAGAAACAATATCTTTGAGACCACCTACAGAGCTCGGGTAGAGATGCTGAATAACCAACATGGGTAACAACAGCGCAAAAAACGTCGAAAACAGAAATTTCATGGCGTACTAATATGCTCTCCGGAGTTAGTCGTGTAGCTGCCGAGACAGCCATTTCCCAGTTCTATTTTCCACTTAAATTGGCCGTAAATGTCCGCGGGCCAGTCTGCGACCATGTAAGAATTTTACAAAGTCCTATCTTGGGCATTATTCCCCGCGAACCCGTACCCAATGTAAGCGCACGCTCAGTGCTTTAGGCTTCGCGGTCAGTATAACTGACGTTTAAGAAACTTCACGAGCGCCCTGTAAAGCACAGCCTCCGCCATGAGCACAGGAGCAAATCAGAGCCTCCGAGTTTGCTCCTATCATTACCGCCCCACCTACCGAAAAACAAACTCCCGTTGATATTCATACTAAACATTGATTCAGGCATTTGGCGTCTGTTTGGCATTTCCCACTACCAAACCTAATTTCGCACATTTTTTTAGATGAAGAGACCGCTGATGTAGACTAAGGCAAAACCGGCAACAGAAATATCTAGGTCGGCCCAGCCAAAACACGGCCCGCCGAGAGCAACTCTCTGTTCTTTGTTGAAGGCTAACAATGAATAGGTCGTATTTAGACGCTCAGCTGTGGTGTGAAGGTTGAGTGCTTTTTTCCTTAACTCAATTACCCCCGCAATTTTTTTAAATTCTGCGCCTTGCAGGCAGTTGATATTTGCTACACCGCGCTCGAGAGCATGTTACGCTGCACATCGTTTCAGCTAACTCACCAGTCATGCTTGCGTTTGCACTAACCATATTCACCTCCGCATTCTTGCTGTTTCAGATTCAACCTCTGATCACAAAATTTATCTTACCTTGGTTCGGCGGTGGCACCGCGGTCTGGGCAGTTTCGATGCTGTTTTTTCAATCTTGCCTCGTCGCAGGCTATGGCTATGCACACCTATCAGTCAGGTATTTAGGCCTGCGGAAGCAAACCCAATTACATAGCGTTTTTTTATTGCTGGCCCTGATACAAATCCCCATTTCCCCCTCAGAGCTATACGGATTCGATGCAGCACAAAATCCAACGCTGCAAATTTTGAATCTTTTATTTCGAACCATCGGACTTCCATTTTTTGTGTTGTCGGCCACGGCACCGCTGATACAAGCTTGGGCGAGCGGCATCCAAGCAACCAGCAACCCCTACCGCCTGTACGCATTATCTAATGTCGCGGCGTTGGCAGCGCTATTGAGCTATCCCTTTATCATCGAACCCATGTTCAACCGGCAGCTGCAGGCGCAAGCATGGTCCGTTACCTTTGCAGTTTTTATTGCGCTCTGCGTCTACTGCGCTTTCGACACTGCGTCGCGATCTAAAACCCATTCCCCAGCACCGCCAACAAGTGGTGTTAATGCACCCCGCGTGCCCATCGTTTCGTGGCTGCTTTGGCTCATGCTTCCTGCGACCGCAGTAACGTTGTTGTTGAGCGTGACTAATCAACTCACCCGCGATCTCGTTTCAATACCCTTTTTGTGGGTATTGCCATTAAGCGTTTATTTACTCACCTTTATCATTGCCTTTGACAATGAGCGCTGGTATCGGCGCAGGCTGTTTCTACCTCTTTTTGCCTTCAGTCTTGCCTGGATCTTTTACCTATTGCTTGGTGAAGCACTTAATGTCACCTGGACGATTATCGTTTTCATGTTTACGCTATTTGTCTTGTGTATGGTCTGCCACGGAGAGTTGTACCGTTTAAGGCCCACAGCAAATCAACTGACCGGCTATTACCTCATGGTGGCGCTGGGAGGGGCTTTAGGGAGTGCCCTTGTGTCTGTGCTAATGCCAATAATTAGTGATCGCTATATTGAGTTACAAATTGCCGCATCGATGGCAACAATATTGGTAGTTCTCCTTTTAATGAAACACGTCAACGTTAAAGCTTCGCTGACTGCGGGCATTCCCATGCAAGTCGCACTAGCAATTGGCGCGACTTCTATCGTTTTAGCTTTTGTTCAATCTGCGCGTAACGAGGAGCCAGACATCGTTTATCAGGCCCGAAATTTTTATGGCGTGTTAACTGTTGGGCGAGATAATGCTGGCACTTCTGAAGAGTTTCTGTGGTTGCGTAACGGCAATAGCTATCACGGCGCACAGGCCACAACACCGTTTAAAAAGTCGTTGGCGATTACCTACTACTCTCCCGGAAGCGGGATCGATATAGCAATGAGCTTCTCGACAGGACAGCCCAAGAGACACATAGGAATGATTGGCTTGGGTATCGGCACCGCAATCAGTTACGCTGGAGTTCAAGACTCAGTGAAAGTCTATGAGATCAATCCTGACGTTGTGGCGATTGCCGAACGCCATTTCACCTACCTCGCAGACACAACGGCGGATGTAAAACTTGTTTTAGGGGACGCACGACTTTCGTTAGAAAAGGAGCTTCCGCAAGCTTTTGATATTTTCGTCCTTGACGCTTTTTCTAGTGATGCAATTCCCGTGCATTTATTGACTCGAGAGGCTTTTGAACTGTACCTGAAACACCTTAAACCCGATGGTATTATCACAGTGCTTATCTCAAGTTGGCATTTCGATTTTCAGCCTTTGCTCACAGAAATGGCAAGGGCACTTGGTTTGCAGTCTGTACTAGTCAGCAACGCCTCCAATAGTGCACAACAATGGGGCTCCCGTTGGATGATTTTGACAAAAAACGATCAATTTATGTCTCAGGAATTTATTCAATTAATGCAGCAGAAGATGCCCGAAAGCAATGGCAAAGTACGCTTGTGGACAGATGATTTCTCAAGTCCATTTCAGTTGTTGAAGTAATGATCTACGCCCTTACACTTGTGCTCGCTTTTTGCAGCATCGTCTACGAGCTTTTACTAGGACAGGCACTCAGTGCTTTCCTAGGAAACACAGTCCTGAGATATAGTGTCACCATCGGCCTTTACATGATGTCGCTAGGTATAGGATCAATGATTGCCGAAGGCCGGTTCGTAGCTCGTCCCGCTGTAGGCTTGCTGCGTGTTGAGACGCTATTGACCTTATTCGGCGGCGGTTCTGTAGTGTTTCTCTTTTTCATCGATAGCACCGGTGCAACGGAACTCACGCTCTCGATAACCGCTCATCTACTGATCATAATTATTGGCGTCCTATCGGGCTTTGAAATTCCCTTGCTGATAGCGCTAAAAAATCTGGACGCCGAATATCGCGATAACGCCATTATAGGTATCAATTACTTAGGCGCGTTTTTGGGCACCATGACGTTCGCGTTCATCCTTTATCCATACGTTGGCTTGATAGCTACCGCGTTTATCATAGCTCTGCTCAACGCAACTGTCGGCATGTTGCTACTGCTACAAAAAAAGCATGTGCCCGCATCAGACCTGCCTCACTTTCGAGGCATGTTAGTCATTGTTTCTACTTTGGCCTTAGTACTCGTTTATTATTTGATTATGGCCGATTACATCAGTGAACTGATTCTTCAAGCATATCTAAATTAGAGGAGGAGAACCCATTGCCAGGCTCGACCGAAACTTACGGCGATCATTTTCTGGTCGACCTTCATGGGTGTAACGCCGCGGTTATTGCTGACGTAGAACCAACCCAAGAGGCGCTACTTGCAGCCGCAGAACGTTGCGGCTCAACAATTATCAAATATTTCTTTCACCAGTTTTCACCCACAGGAGTTAGTGGGGTCATTTTAATCGCCGAGTCACATTTTAGCGTTCACACTTGGCCCGAAAACAATTTCGTTGCTGTGGATATCTACACCAGCGGCGAGGTAATGCAACCCGATATTGCGATCACTTTTCTAAAGGACGCGTTTACCGCAGAGCGGGTAGAAATCGTAAGGGTTACTCGAGGTCAAATAGAAGCTGATGCACATCAAGATCATGAGTAATCTGACCGTATCTCCGCGCATTATTTATGCCGCCACACTTATTCTTGCGGCCTGCAGTCTTCTGTATGAGCTATTAATCGCACAGGCTCTCGCTACATTCGCGGCCAACACAGTAACTTGGTACAGCGTGACCGTAGGCTTATACTTGGCCGGAATGGGGCTGGGAGCTCTGCTGCATGACCAACACCCCACCACAAATCTTTGGACAAGATTGTTCAAGGTTGAAATCGCTCTTAGTGCCGCCGGCGCCATCGCCGTGCCCATTTTGCACTTTAGCCATACTGGGGCCTTATTATTTGAGATCTATGGACTAACCTTTCTGGGAAAGGTCTTGTTCTTCGGCACCGGTTTTATCTTAATAGCGACCATTGGCATCTTGACGGGGTTTGAGCTCCCTGTCCTTATCGACCTTGCCAATACCGCCAATGGCAAAAAGCGTCTAACGAATCGAGTGCTGGCGTCAGACTATACGGGCTCCTTGCTGGGTGGCTTGGCATTTCCTTTAATACTAGTACCCAAACTGAGCCTGGTTGCTATCGGGCTGATCGCCGCGACTCTAAATGTTATCCTTGCGATTCTGGCTTTGTATTTCTTTCTACCGAAACTACACCGTTCGGGGTTTCGATTCTTCGTCAGTGGATCATTAGCACTTATCCTAGGCCTAGGATTGAACTTTACGTTACCTCTGGACCGTTATTTTACGAAGCTGTATTACTTTTATTGGGATCAAGCTGAGGACTTCAAGCAGCTCTTTGCTTCCATGGACAATGCAGAGGATGTGATTCGTGTTCGGTCGCCTTATCAAAGAATTGATCTGGTCCACGACCGGGAGGGCTCCGAGCCAAGCCCCATCGATGACTTCTATTCCAGTAAGTTTGTCGAAAACCCACTGCAGCCCAAAAATTATTCGCTATTCTTAAACGGCGACTTCCAACTGGCCTCAAACTACGAAGAGTACTACCACGAATTTTTTGCGCATATCCCAATCATGACAAATGGCGCAGTACCTCGTCATATTTTAGTGATGGGCGGTGGCGACGGATTACTGCTCCGCGAGCTGGTGAAGTATCCCGGCATTAAAACCATCGTACATGTCGACCTTGATCGTAAACTGATTGAACTCGCGACGACTCACCCCATCCTCTCAGCCATGAACGAGGATTCCTTAAATGATCCACGCATAACTCGGCATTTTGATGATGCTTTCCGCTTTATTCGCAACAGCAGTGACCAATTCGACGCAATTTACCTAGATTTCCCCGATCCCAGAGATTACAACTTATCCAAGCTATACAGCCGGGAGTTTTATCATTTCGTACGCCAACGGTTGACGAGTAATGGCTTCATCGCTCTTGATTCTCCAGGATTACGACACAACAGGGAAAGGCGAGAAATTTATACCAGCACCCTCGCCGCGGCCGGATACAAATTTGTCACCCCCTACATATCAAAAATTGAAACCATCAACGAAGAAGCCTATGCGTTTTTACTGGCTTCAGGATTCGAAGTGGAAAAAGCCCGCAAATTATTGGCCAGCCACGCGGCTTCGATACGGCTAGGCTTTATTACCGCCCGGGATAACTGGCCTGATAGGCCCATTTATAAAGACCCTCGCGTCAAGCTCCACGTGATTAACGATACCCGTTTGTATTTGACTTTACGTAATCTAATTCCGTCGTTACCGCCTACAGCTGCAGATAAAGTTAACTCAATTTTTAAACCAACGCTGCCATCAGGAAATGTCTTGAACGTACGTGATCCGTGGTAAGCGTAGAAGTTCGCCACACTAACACCACGTCAACCGTCAGAGACCTATTCTCAAATGTCGTATAGCAGCGAACTCAGCACGAACTTTTCACACGGATTAATGCTGCGAACATGTCACGGCAAGTCCAGCATTTAACATATAATGGACATAGGGCTAGGGCACCAGCATGCTGGTGTGCTCGTATATACCGCATGCATGCGCAATACGACTTTTAATTCAGCCCGCAGAGGCACGTGAAAGCGATAATCATAGAGCGCATCCTCGGACTTCCGCACAAAGAATCTGCCCCTCTCATGGGTTAGTAATGCTAGTACATCAGCACCTTCCAACATGTCTAGCGCATCACACTGTTGATTTATGCCCCACCGATAAAAAGAGACATTATGAGTTTTTCTACACTAGGTTTATCTGAACCGCTACTGAAGGCTGTTTCTGACGAGGGCTACAGTACGCCGTCCCCTATACAGGTGCAGGCCATACCCGCTGTGTTGGAGGGCCATGACGTTATGGCAGCAGCCCAAACCGGTACGGGAAAAACCGCGGGGTTCACCCTTCCGTTGCTACACGGACTATCGAAGGGACAACCCGCAAAAGCAAACCAAGTGCGAGCACTTGTTTTAACGCCAACGCGAGAGTTAGCAGCTCAAGTAGCGGAAAGTGTGGCGACCTACGGAAAATATTTGGATCTTCGCTCTGCGGTGGTTTTTGGCGGCGTTAAAATTAACCCACAAATGATGCTGCTACGTAGAGGCGTCGACATTCTAATTGCGACCCCAGGACGTCTATTAGACCTGTATCAGCAAAATGCTATGTCTTTTCAGCAGCTTGAAGTTCTCATTTTGGATGAGGCAGACCGCATGCTCGACATGGGTTTTATTCACGATATTCGAAGAATATTAAAAGCCTTACCCAACAAACGACAAAACCTGATGTTTTCAGCCACTTTTTCTGAAGACATTCGCGATCTTGCCAAGACCATTGTACGCAACCCCGTAGAAATTTCTGTGACGCCAAGAAATAGCACGGCAGTGAGTGTCACCCAGTGGATACACCCGGTTGATAAAAATCAGAAACGACATTTGTTGGTTGAGCTTATTAACCAGCACAATTGGGAGCAGGTCCTGGTTTTCAGCCGAACCAAGCGAGGCGCCAATCGGCTCGCCGAATTTTTAGAAAAAAAAGACATTCAAGCTGCGGCAATTCATGGCAATAAAAGCCAGGGCGCTCGCACCAGAGCACTGAGCGAATTCAAGTCAGGGAAATTGCGGGTTTTAGTGGCGACCGATATCGCGGCCCGGGGGCTTGATATCGAACAGCTCCCCCAAGTGGTAAATCTCGACTTACCCGAGGTAGCCCAAGATTATGTTCATCGCATAGGCCGCACGGGGCGCGCAGGTGCTACCGGCCAAGCGATCTCACTCGTGAGTGCTGATGAAGCCCAACTGCTACAAGACATTGAGCGCTTGATTCAAACGCTACTTCCCAGAAAGCTCGTCGCAGGTTATGAACCGGAGAATCAGCTACCCGAACGCGCTTTACGTCCCCCAGCCAAACCCAAAAAGCCCAAAAAACCTAAAGCTCCCCAAGGAGCAAGTGAAAAAAATCCGGCAGCAAATGACAGAAAGCGACGCCCAAACGACACCCACTCGCCAAAACGCCGCCGAAGCAATAACAGGAGCAACCCAAAAAGTGCTCGACCTCCCGGCAGTCAGTAGCGACCTTACTGCTTATTAACCTGCTCTTTAATGGTAGACATTTGCAGCTACTGCGGGAAGTCCACAAATGTAACCCCGAGGCTATGACCGCAAAAGTCCGAGGGCGATCTAATTAGAATCAACGGCAGAGTCTCGAAACCTGCCTTGCGGTTTTGGTGCGTCACATTCTTCAGCTGTAAAATGCAGGCCTTCCTCATGGCACAAGCTCAATGCTCGTAACGGCTTTTGGCTTTTGGCTTTTGGCTTTTGGCTTTCGCATTAGCTGGACCTCTGACTATCGAGGCGCGGCAACCATCCCTTAGGTATGAGTCCTTGATCAGGGGGCTTTTGTTATCCCTCATGGAACGTAGAACCTTTTTGGCCTCAGTAATTATACATAACCGGCTGGTCTCTACCGCTGTCCATAAAAACCATGCTGCTATCCGACTACGCGCCGGTCGTTATTAATCGTCACACGCTGCATATGCCGCCTGCTGGGCAGATAATCACAAACGGCATAATGCTGGGTTATCCGATTATCCCAAATGGCTACTGAATCGTTCTCCCAACGGAATCTGACCTGAAATTCAGGTCGGCGAACGTGTTGATACAAATATTGTAAAATCTCATCACTGGAGCCCTGGGTGAGATCAACGATATTCCGGGTGAATGATTGATTAACGTTTAGGTACTTTAGGCCCGTTACAGGGTGACTGGCGATAACGGGATGAACCGCCGAACCCACTTCCGCCAGGGCCTTATCTACCGCAGCAACCCCACCTTTTCGCAAATAATCGTTGCGAAAAGTCCCCATATCGTGGATCGCGTACAGATCCTCGAGATCACTCTTCCAGCCAGGCGATAAGCTCTCATAGACGGCACTCATGCTGGCCCAAAGCGTGTCTCCACCCATGGGGGGCACTTCAATCGCACGCAAAATACTCGCGAATACAGGCTCAGACCTAAATGTTAAATCTTTGTGCCAATCATCAGTATCAGGTGCATGGTCGCCCTCATTACAGAGCTCAACTATGCTCTGATAACCCTCGACATGGGGATAAACAGGATGGCCAGGATCGACTTCCCCGAGACTCTCAGCTAAGGCAAGGTGTTGGCGTGGACTCAATTTTTGCTGGCGAAAAAAAAGAACTTGATAGCGAATGAGGCCGTCATAAAGAGCATCTAGTGAATTATTAGGCAGGTCGGCACCAAGGTCTATGCCTTGCACCTCAGCACCTATGCGCGTTGTGAGTGGAATAAGGTGCATTGTTATTGCCTTTCACCATGAGGAACAATGAGCTTAAATTACTGTTCGAAATTGGCAAGCTTTACCAGTCGCACGGTGGGAGGCTTACTTTCAATCACTTTTTGGTAGCGAATAGCGAGCAGCCCTTCGTCGCTACCAGCAGTGTCTAGCCAGTTACCTGACAGCGGCCTTTGCGACGAGATAATGATGGTATATCGTCCATCTGCAGTTTGAATCTGACGGTGATTTAACGCGGTTTGATGCTGTTCGTAGTCTAGCGACTGTAGCCACCGATTTTGCAGAGACACAGACCAATAAGCGGCGCTGGGTACGTCACCCTCAACGATAAGTGCCTCCCCCTCCTCCAACTTATACCAACCACCGAGATATTCATTATCGGGGGTTGGATAAAATACACCGCCAAAATCTGGGCTGTAACCCCGTGGCGGCTCGATTGAATTTGGCGTTTGAGACATCATCTTTGCCAGGGTCACTGTTCCGTGCAGAGTATTGCTAAAAAATTCGGCTGCTCGACCCAAACCCTCCGACAAACTCACGGGGGCTGCAGCCTCTTTGGGGGACGCCGAAAGATTTTGAATTTGCAATGTTGCTTTAGTCACTTGATTACGGTCATGAAAATACTGCCGCACCATTATAAGGTGTGCGCCCTCATCCATAGGCAGCCAGTTATCTGTGGCGCCCTCAGGAGGAATGACGCTGACTGAGATCTCAAAGTTACCTTGTGCGTCGAACGCAATATCGTCGTGCGTCAAATGGCCAGACACGCGGTTCCAGCCATTAGCATGGCGCCCATAAAGTGTTAGCCCCACGTAATCAGCATTGCCTCGATGTCCACTGATCACATAGTGATGTTTTGAAGCAACCTCTGCCGATTGGTAGATCGCATCAGGACTGTCCCCAAGGAATTTGCGGTAGCCGCTCATCCAATCGGTAAACTGCGGCTCAATTGTACTACCGCGAGTTAACTTCATCTCTAAAGATGCCGATGCCAGCTCGGCTATGTAGGCCAGCCCATCATGACGTGATTGCGCGTCAGGGGCGGATTCCATAACTAAAGACCCACCCGCTTCAAGGCTAGCGGAAAATTTACGCCATGCCTGTGCAGCTTCGCTGCCCTCGGCCCAGTCAGCGGGTGGCAGTTCAATGGCACTGTGGTTGTGGAGAGTGCCAAAGACATAGCCCCCAATTAAGGCGATAAGAATGCTCAGCATCAAAAGCGCTTTGCTCACAACTACTCCCCACACCAACTAGCCAAATGGTTCAACGCTTACCGCACTTTTTACGCTAAACTCACCTCAAAATCTTCCCGAAAAGCCCCTATTTTGTAACGCTATAAAGGCAACAATTGGCGCACCAAATCGCCGCCGCCTATGCGAGTCTGCGTCGACTTCTAACCGATTTTTAACCAAGCATAGCACCGGTCAGACAAGCACGATCAGCCGGCAAATATCGCTGAGATATGTTTTTATTATTTGATTCGATAAATGCGCTGAAAAGACTTTTTCAGACCACAAATTCAGGGTAGCCTCAGCAAAAATAATAGGGGGAAGCAACGGCCATGGAAACACAAGCCAAGGTTGTTATTGTCGGTGGCGGGATCATGGGCGTGGCTCTGGCCTACCATCTGGCTGAGGAAGGCGAAACCGACGTTTTGCTGATAGAAAAAGGGGAACTAACCTCGGGCTCTACTTGGCATGCAGCGGGCCAGTGCCCCAGCCTAGTCAGTAATTACAACCTCGCCAAAATCCATGATTATGGCAATCGTCTGTACCCGACACTCGAAGAAAAAACCGGACAGTACGTCAGCTGGCACGCGTCTGGCGGCATCCGGGTGGCGCGTCAGCAGGCCGATCTTGATTGGTTTCATTACATGAAAGGAATCGCCGACAACGTCGGTTTCCATATGGAAATTATCAGTCCCGCTAAGATCAAAGAGATCAATCCGTTTTACGACATCGATGGCGTTCTTGCCGGCGCTTGGACCCTCGACGACGGCCATGCCGATCCCTCGGGCCTCACCAACGCCATGGCTCGGGGCGCCACTAACCTTGGGGTGCGTATCGTTCGGCACAACCGAGTGCTCGACATCAACGCCCTCCCCTCAGGTGATTGGGAAATCGATACCGAACAAGGAAAAGTCACGGCGCAAATCGTCGTTAACGCCGCTGGCAGTTTTGCACGTCAAATCGCGCAGATGGTTGGCGCCGACCTTCCCATAGCCAATATGGAACATCACTATATTGTCACCGGGGCCATTCAAGACTTCATAGATCGTGACGAAGAGTTTCCGGTCATGCGCGACCCCTATGCTTCAGCCTACATACGCCAAGAACAAAAATCCGGCTTAATTGGTATCTACGAGTCCAGCGGCATTACTGAAGCTTGGGGGCCCTCGGGGTTGCCACCTTGGTCATCAGACAGCGAACTGTTCCCCGATGACCTTGACCGAATCATGCCGTGGTTAGAACGTGCTATGCACTGCATGCCGAATATGCTTGATGCTGGGATT
>JAQWYY010000224.1 GCA_029253705.1 Luminiphilus sp.
GAGTCGGGTAAACAGGTTCAGCGCTTGGCTTTAGCTTGGCAGGGGCGGCTGGAATTTGTACTCGGTGCCGATTTGGTTATTCGTCGTTTGAAGTTTGCTGAGGCACTAACAACAGCACACGAAGACATTAATGAAGACCCTCTGGCCAGACGCGACGCCGATTTCTTGCTAATGAGTGAAACTCTGGCAGAGCTCTGGCCGGCTCTATTGCAAGCCTTTGGTGGTCTCGAGGCATGAGTCAAAATAAAGAGCCTTGCCCGGGCCGTTATCGGCACTATAAAGGGGGGTATTACGAGGTTTTGGGTGTTGCTACGCACTCAGAAACAGAGGTGCGTCATGTGGTTTATCGGCCTCTTTATGGAGAGGGTGCTCTGTGGATAAGGCCTCTGGAGATGTTTGTTGAGTGGGTAGAAGTGGATGGCGAGCAAAAACCTCGGTTTGCCCTCGAGGGCATCGCGGGCTCATAGCTGACGGGTTGTTTAAGGTCTGTGGATCTGCTCTGAGGTTACTACTCTAGGTGCCCATGACGACCGGGTTAGCAGATTCGGCCCCAAGGTTCTCAAGCATAAATCTCGTAAGTCGTGGTACTTGGCTGTTACTATCCTTAGGCGCAACTGTAGCTGGAACTTAACTCTGCATGAGCACAGTGGCGCGATTGATCTTGTGCGATTGCACCTGCGTGAATGAAACAATGTGTGACTAAATTAAGGGCATTGCTCAATGCTAAGTCCTGGTCAGGGTTTTTCAGAAATTAGTGAAAACCCGCAGAGAACTAAGCCGTTCCCAGAACCCGACTGCCGCCGTCAAGGTGAGCATTGCCCTGCTGGCCGTAAAGTGTCACGCCGCTGTCGTTGCCCCGAACAATGTTGATAGCCTGCTGGGTACGATCCCGCAGGGCCGAAATTAACATTCCATTGCGATGGTTCAGGGTTTTGCAGCTTTCACCGGCGGCGCGAATAGTGGAGGCTAGCTCAACACCCGTTGCTCGCTGCCCCGCACTGAGTCGAGGGTGGTTGGTCACAGTCTGCAAATTGTGGCTTACTCCCTCGGCTTCTCGGGCGCTTTTTGCCGACATGTAACCCTCAAGGGCGTCATTTTTATCGGCAATTGCAGATTCCAGCCCTTCTGCGTCACTTGTTATCAGGGCATCGTGTTCTGCTTCCAGCGCATGTAGCACCCGGGTGAGCGCTTCAGCTTCGCGGGCCAACGTATCGAGGCCTAGTGCAGGTGTATTTTGTTCGCCCGCAGCAAACATCAGACGAGCTCCTGTTCCTGTCGGATCAATGCATCGGCAATTTGACCGGCGTCTATCTCATAGTCGCCGTCGGCAATGCGCTGTCGAATAGCTTCAACCTTCTCCAAGTCGATGCCATCCGCTGCGCGAACATCATCTGCTAGCGCACTGAGTCGCGTTGCGGTGTCGGTTAGTTCTACACGGTCGTCGCCCATTACCGAGGGGGCCGCTGCTTTTGCTGCCGTGCTGCGACTGTCTTCGCTGCGGGCTTCCGCAGCGCGACGCTCGTTGTCGATGCGACTGGGGCTGCTTGATCCGGCTATGTCAATTGGTGCCATGGTTTACTCCAAGGTGCTTAGAGCACGTCGAGCGGTTCTTCTTACACCCAGTAGCGGCGGGATGTAAGAAAACTTTAGGATTATTTTCAATGTTATCACTGTCTGCTTCTGGCATGGATTACTGAATAACCACCGAGCCATCTGGGGTTACCACACCCTCGACCCGAGCTCCCGATGTCAGGTTAGACACCAGCACGCGGTCACCCGCACTTCCTTTCGCCAGAGCTTTGCCCTGCATACTCACCCGCAACCCGCCTGAGCCGCTGATGATATTGACGGTTTGTCCCCGCTCAACGAGTATCGGTGCCACCAGGTCGTTGAATCTCAACGGACTACCGGGGTCGAGATTACGCCGCGCCTCCATGCCAAGCAGGTCTTCAATTTCGGTGACGATACCACCATATTCCTGAGTAATACGCCGTTTTTCCAAGATGATGTCGTTCTTTCCAATGAGATCGCCGCGCCGCAGCGCAGCGGAAAGTACCGGGATCACCTGATTAGCAGATACTTCGCCGCGCACATAGAGCGTCCAGATTTCTTCTCCAGGGCAGCGTACGCCAACACTCACCGCCCCAAGAGCACGTTCGCTGCTAGATGGGAGTGCTTCAAGGGCTTGGGTGCACTTAGCGAGTGCCAGCCGACCATCGAGTGGTCGCACTTGCACATCAATTTGCTGGTAGCCCTGATCTGCGGCGCGGGATTGCATCGTGAGTGCTGCAGTACTCGCAATATCGGACAGTGAGTGACTGCCAAGGTCGGCTTGGCTCATAGCTGCAGTAAATGTAAGGGCGCCTAAAAGGGCGTACCGCCAATGTTTTGACATTTCCCACCTCGTTAATTGGGTTTCCGAACATGCATGCAAATGCAATGCCAACTTTTTGTATGAGGGTAAGGCCGGCGATTAATCAGTCGCTCATGCGGTTGCGGGCAGGCATTTTTTGGCAATGCGCTCAAGGGCGGCAATGCTTGCCGTTTTCAGGGCTCTACCTTGCCGCCGGTCTAGCGCCAAAATTTTGCCACCCACTTAGCAGCGGCTACAAGCCATTGATTTTGTTGATAATTTAAAATTGGCACGAGTTTTGAATGACCTACTGCGAACACAGGGAGGCCAACCATGGCTGGATTTGACAACGCATTAGGTATTTCGCCTCAGGTATTGGCGCTGCGATCGCAGCGAATGAACCTGTTAAGCGCGAACATCGCCAATGCTGAAACGCCTAACTACAAAGCACGCGATATTGATTTCCGCGCAGCTATGACCCAAGCCAGTAACACTCAGGAGAGCGCCCATTTGCGGGCAACCCAGGCCAACCATATGACCGGCTTTGAAAATCAGATGGGGGTTGATACCGACATCAAGTATCGCCAACCCAGCAGCCTGCAGGAAAACGGCAATACCGTAGAGACCCACCGAGAGCATGCGGAGTTTATGGATAACGCCCTTAAATATCAGGCGAGCCTAAATTTGTTGGACTCACGCATTAAAGGCTTGCGTGCGGCCATTAAAGGAGATTAGCGATGAGCCTATTTGACAGTATGAATATAGCCAGCACCGCGCTATCGGCACAAACCACCCGAATTAATACGATTGCATCCAACATGGCTAACGCCAACACGGTTGCCTCCACTGCCGAAGACACGTTCAAGGCGAGTGCACCCATTTTTCAAGCGGTTCTGGAAGGTGAGTCTGATCAATTAGGGGTGCGCGTGAAAAGCATTGAAGAAATTGGTGGGGAAGCGCGACGAGAATTTGAGCCCGCGCACCCACTCGCTGATGCAGAGGGCTTTATTTATAAGCCCGATATTGATGTCACTCAGGAGATGGCCAACATGATGTCGGCATCGCGGTCGTTTCAGAGCGCTATTGAGGTCATTAATACTTCCAAGCAGTTGGCGTTACGAACGCTAACTTTAGGTAAGTAAGGGGCGAGGTATGACGTTAAATGCATTGACCAACCCCAACGACTCCGCAGCTATTTTTGACGCTCTCAATCCGGCACGTGCGGCGGAAAAAGAGAAAGCAGGGTCTGCAGAAGAAATGGGGTCGGAAGAATTTCTACAGCTCATGATTGCGCAGCTGGAAAATCAAGACCCCACCAAGCCTATGGATCAAATGGCCTTTATGAGTCAGTTGGCACAATTTACTCAGGTGTCGGGTATTCAAGAGCTGAATGCAAGCTTTTCGGGGCTTACTGAAACCCTGACCGGTCAGCAGGCACTGCAGGCCTCACAAATGGTGGGACGCAGTGTTTCTACCAACAGCAATGTTGGCAATCTTAGCGTTTTGGGTGCCAATAACGAAGGTGCCCCCGTCATGCGCATGAGCGCGTCTGTCGACATGGGCAACAACGCTACCGGCGGCAGTTTTTTTGTTCAGGACATGAATGGACAGCTGGTCTTTTCCGGCACATTGCCAGCGGGCTCCGGCACATTGCCGGTGGTTTGGGATGGCATCGATGCCGAGGGCAATGCATTACCTCCCGGTCAGTACCGCATTTCCGCTGAAGTGGAGCGCAATGGCGCAAACCACGCCGCCCCAGTTTTTGCTCACGAACAGGTCGTATCAGTCGCAATTGGCGCCGGCAACACGGTCACCCTAAATCTAGCCAATGGACAGTCCCTTGGCATCAACGAAGTGAAAGAATTTTTCTAAAGTAAAACTAGAGAGGATCACACCATGGCATTTAGTACCGCTATTTCTGGC
>JAQWYY010000226.1 GCA_029253705.1 Luminiphilus sp.
AACAGCGCAGGCCCACGAAAAAATCTCAGCAAGGGTGTCACAGAAACCGAATCTTTGGACTCTGGGCGGTGATCAACTTCCAGCATGAGCCAGGTGTGCAGATCCTGAGTATCGCCTTCATAAGGCGCCCATCCCATGCGGAAAAGTTGCATGGCATTATCGCCAAAGTGGCCTGCGTCAACATATCGGGCGTTGTAACCCAAAAAAAATCTGCGGGTCTCCCAGTCCGCAATGACACCGGCAGTCGCGGCAGTTGCGCTGCCCAGCGGATTGCCAGAGGTTCCAGATGCGAGCCCCAGACCGCCTTGCAAGTAAACGTTAGCCTGATATTCCTGGCCAAACCAGCGCTTCAGCAAATAAGTGGGTTGTAGGCTGGTGATGGCATAATTTGCATCACGAACCCATTCATTTCTGAGGCCCAAAGACCAGCTGGGTGACGGTGTGTAGTGGATCAAAGCGGCAGTTGATTGACGGTTAGATTCTTCAATAAAGGTCCAGCCACCAACGTAAGAAACGGGCCGTGCCGAGACTACCGCAGAACCTACCGCAAAAATCAGCAGTAGCAGCAGTCGGCCGCTTGCGCTCATTTTTTCTTGCCCGACAAAATACCTACTAGTTCATTGACCTTTTCTCGACGTTCATCGATCGAACCGTTGGTCAAAGCCTGCTCTACGCAGGTGTCCACGTGATCTTCCACGATTAGCGTTTCCATGCTCGCCAGGGCTGCTCGGGCAGCCTGCACCTGCCGGACAACGTCGACACAATATCGGTCTTCTTCGACAAGCCTCCGTACCGCTCTTACTTGTCCTTCGATTCGCGCCAATCGTTGATCGACTAATTTCTTTGTCTCTTCTCTCATGCATAATACCCTAAGGGGGTATGGGTATAAAAGCAAGCACCTTCACCCTTTTTTTGTTCTTGGCTGCTAAGTAACTTTTGGATGATCGAATGTTTTTGCACGGGAATAGAACCCCATTTGAGTGTCCCTCGACGAATTTTTTGCCCCTTCTGGCCGCCAAAGACGGCCCTCTTAGGGGCAAGTTAATCGTGCTCGATTTTGTGATTGGTAGAGTCTTCCAGCCGTTTATGCTGTAGGTCTCAACCTCCTCCTATCCCAGTTGGCAGGGAGGGTGATTAAAATCTGGCCAAAGTTTCAGGCGAGGGTGCATTATGGTCGGAGCAAAATTGTTAACACCGCTGGCCGTGAAGGAGTTACAGAGATGGGGTTTTGGGCTTGGCACCGACAGCAAACGACGCTGTGGCAGCAACGTCTCGGATTAGACGATTACCAGCTTCTATGGGTGGCACTGTTGAAGGGAGTGTTTTTAGGCGTCTTACTAACGCTCTGGCTAGCCTAGATTAGGCAGTAAATCGGGCTCTCGATTGATGAAAGGGCCATCGATGCAGATGCGTCGGCCGTCAGGAGAAGCGCAGGCACCACAAATGCCAACACCGCACTTTGTGGTGTAATCAATGGCACTAAAAATTTGCTGTTCCCCGCCGAATTCCCGCTGCACTTTTTCAGCAGCATGAATCATAGGTGCTGGCCCACAATTGTAGAACCAAAGCTTGCTCAAGGCCTCGGGCGTCAGCTTGGCGAGGTGTTCAGCAAGTGCATCAGTGACACGGCCCCGGAACCCAGAGGATCCATCGTCAGTTGCGGTGGTGACCTGAGCAATGTCTTTGCAGTCTTCAATGAAATAAAGTCTGTCGGCACTTCTAGCGCCCGCAAAAATATGGGCAGGCTGTACGTTAGAGCCAAAGTCGCGCGCGATCTGGTAAACCGCAGCAAGTCCTGTGCCTCCCGCAACACAAATAATATCAGCATCTTCTGGGGGCATTACCGGAGTGCCATAGGGGCCTCGCAAATAAACCGTCTCCCCTGGTTCCAGCTCATAACAAGCCTCAGTGAAAGGCCCTACATTAATGACCGCCAGTCGCAGAGGGCTATCGGTTAAGCAGGAAAAGGGCTTTTCACCGACACCGGGGATCCATACAAAGACATATTCTCCTGCCTGAATGTTCATTGTTTCGTTAAAGGTGACCACCGTGATGTCATCACAAACGGCTTCATTAGTAGCGACTGTAACCGGCTGAAAC
>JAQWYY010000267.1 GCA_029253705.1 Luminiphilus sp.
ATGATCTGATTCAACTTGTTTCCAATCGCCACGGCGTGCTGGAGTCCTATCAATATCGTCGAGTCTTGGCGCTTATGCAGGAAGGGGCCTGGCAGGCGCCTTTGCTTTTGGCAATCTCCAAACCTCAGACGGCGTGCTTTACGCCAGACGGCGTCGTGTCAGATTTGACGGCACAGTCAGTCGCACTGGGTCCGGGTTTGGATGAGATCCTGTCAAAGCGAGTGCCTCCGCTTTATGTGAGTGATCCTGGCTTTGAATGGGTGGGCTATGAATTCGAGGCTGATGTGGTTGCACTGATCGGTGCTCAGGGAGGCGACGCTGCCATTCAAGCGCTAGATAACGAGTTACAAAGCCATCTTCGACGCTTTTCGTATTATTTACAGGGCTGGATTACCCATACAAGAGCCTTGGAGCGCGGTGCAGAACAGTTTTGATCGTTACGCTGACCCCTCACTTCTTAGAAGGTGGCGAGGTCGTATTATGGATAAAGTTTAGTAATATGCGCTGCCAATGACCGGTGAGTAAGGATTAACGATGCTGTTGAGACATTTAGTATTGGCGATTTGCTGTTTAGGTGGTGTGGCCTTATCGGTAGGCCTCTTTGCTCAGGAAGATGAGACCCGCAAAGCCCCGGTGATGGGTCCAGCGATCCCCGACTTCGGCCCCGTTTTAACCCCACCGGCAGGATTTTACAGTTTGGACCCTGACACGCGTTACAAGGTGTCTATTGATATCGGGAAAACCGCAGATTTTCCCGGAGATAGAAACCTTAAGCTCACCTCTGTGGCGCGGTTCCTTAATATGTATGCCCAGCAGGGCATTCCACAGGAAAACATCGAATTTTCGGTTGTAGTGCACGGCATGGCCGCTAATGACTTATTGTCTGATGAGGCTTATCAGACGCGGTTCAATGATCCCAATCCCAACACCGAGTTGCTGAACCAATTGCATGAGGCCGGGGTTAAAATTTATCTTTGCGGGCAAACGGTAGCCTTTCGAAACATTGAATGGAGTGAGGTTCGACCTGACATCATCGTGGCCTTGTCGGCTATGGGGGCTCACGTGCGTTTGCAGCACGAGGGCTATACCCTCATTCCGTTTTAGGTTTAGGGCGATGACTGGCTTTGAGCTCGATTCGCGGTTAGCCGCTGATACACATCTTGTTGCCCGTTGGGGTCTTAGTGAGGTGCTCTTAATGGATGACGCGCGATTCCCCTGGCTAATACTCGTGCCGCGGGTGCCCGGTGTTACCGAGTGGTTTGATCTGGGCGAGGGCGAACGGGGAACGCTACTTAACGAAACTCTCCTGCTGGGTAAGGCTGTGCAAGCATTTTTCAACGCGGAAAAAATAAATACGGCGGCCTTGGGTAATGTTGTTTCGCAGCTGCATGTGCACGTTGTGGCACGTTACTCCAGCGATCACGCATGGCCGGCACCGGTATGGGGTAGTGGCACGGCAGAGCCCTATGACACCGGGTCGCTCACAAGCACCATTGATCGTCTGCGCCTAGAGTTGCCTCAATTGTGAAGTGTTTAGTTCAACGGGTCACTGAAGCCGCTGTCGAAGTAGCAGGTGAGCGCATTGGAGCCATTGGCTCAGGCCTATTGGTGCTTGTCGGCGTCGAAAAAAAGGACGATAACAAAAATATTGAGCGTATGGTGGAACGTCTTCTTGGGTACCGCCTATTTGGCGATAACGAAGATCGTATGAATAGGTCCATACGCGATGTGTCGGGAGATCTACTGTTGGTGTCTCAATTTACCTTGGCTGCCGATACTAAAAAAGGTGCGCGTCCAAGTTTTTCCAGTGCTGCGGAGCCAGCAATTGCTCGTACCTTTTTTGATGAATTCGTTGAATTAATCCGGGCTCAGCATGCGGGTCACATTGCAACAGGACGCTTTGGCGCCAATATGCAGGTGAGTCTGATCAATGACGGCCCTGTCACTTTTTTATTAGAAACCTGAGTGATGCCTGAGCCTCATAGCTTTCAACACCATTACGGTCGGCGCGGATTTCTCGATGCCTTGGTTTTAGTGATACCCGCCATCCCCTTTGCTTTGGTTTTTGGCTTGGCCGTACGGGAATCGGGAATCGCGATTTGGCTGGGATGGAGTTCCTCTCCCATTATGTTCTCAGGGGCGGCACAGATTACATTGATTACGCTTTTAGGTGAGGGCGCATCGATAGCTGCCGCCGCTACAGCGGCACTAGTGGTGGGTGCCCGGCATTTGTTTTATTCCTTCTCAATGGCGCCCGTTATGCAACTTCAGCCTTCATGGTTTCGTTGGTTTGCGCCCTATATGTTGGTCGATCAGGTCTTTGCGTTGTGTGTGGGCAAGCAAGATCTCCCAGCAGCTGATTTCCGCCGGTATTACCTCGCGGCAGGTATGACGTTTTGGATGTTTTGGATGACCTTTACAGCATTGGGTCTGTTTGTCGGGCCGGTCATTCCTGAAGGCTTAGATATTAGTTTTGCAACGCCGGTTTTATTTATGGGGCTGTTGGCCACCACAATTAACAGCTGGCAAAAAGCCGTGGTTGCGATCTTCGCTATGTTGGTAACGTTTGTGTTGGCGGATATGCCTAATCGCAGTGGATTATTGGTTGCCGCCTTGGCCGGTTTACTGCTGGGATTGTTACTGGAGCGTTTTCGCCGATGACAATTTTGTTAACTATTTTGATCATGGGTCTGGGCAGCTACGCAATGCGCGCTGTCTTTATCTTATTATTGTCTAATCAAAGCTTTCCACCCTTAGCGCTGAAGGCGCTGGAATATGTCGGGCCTGCTGTCATGGCCGCTTTGGTAATGACAATGCTACTGAGTCCTGAGGGTGGGTCTGGTCCCAAAGTTTACGAGTGGGCGGGGCTGGCGACAGCGGCGGTTGTTGCGCTACTTACTCGAAACCACATCTACGTCTTAGTAACGGCTATGGGTGTGTATTGGGGCTTGAGTTATTTGGTGTAATGGCTTGAGGAGTTCAGTGATCGTGATGTTTCATCCTTAGGGGTAGTTGTTCGAAGTGTTCGGGAAAGTCAGGGCTGAGGCGTACGCCAAGACCGAGTAAACGCACTGGCAGATCGCGCCTCGCAAGCCCATCTGCTAACAGCTCCTGATAGTCAGCCAATGTCGCAGTAGTGCCCACTCGCTCGACGGTTGTGGTTGAGAAATCACTAAACTTTATTTTCACGTAGGCTTTTTGAATCCTTGGTGCCAGTTTGGCTTTGTCGATTCGGCCGCTGAGCTCTTCAAGTAAGCCTGGCAGTTTGTCGAAACAGGGCTGCCCGTTCGGCAGATCGTGGGTGTAGGTATGCTCCACACTTATAGACTTGCGAATTCTACTGGTGTTTACCGGTCGACTATCTCGCCCATGGGCGCGCTCCATCAGCGTTTGGGCGAAACTACCGAAACGTCGTTTTAGCACCCTCGCTTCGGCCCTGCGAAGATCCGTGCACTTGTGAAAGCCCATTCGATTGAGTTTTTCCGCGGTAACCGGACCAACCCCAGGAATTGCCCGTACCTCTAGGGCTGCTGTGAAAGCGTCAATTTCATCTGGCGTGACCACTTTTTGACCATCGGGTTTATTCCAATCCGAGGCGACTTTGGCTAAAAATTTATTAATCGATACACCGGCAGACACAGTGATCCCAATTTCATTTTTTATTTGTTCTCTTATTGCTTCGGCGATCCGCGATGCTGAACCGTCAAACAGGGTGCTGTCGGTAACATCGAGATAGGCTTCATCTAGCGATAGAGGTTCTATGACATCGGTGAACTGCTCAAATATCTCATGCATTTGCACTGACACTGCGCGATATTTTGGAATATTCACCGGGGCTACAATTAAATCGGGGCACAGGCGATACGCCTGGGACGTGGGCATCGCTGAACGAACGCCAAACTCTCTGGCCGGATAATTACAGGTAGTGAGCACTCCTCGACCTTCAGCGCTGCCCCCTACGGCAAAGGGACGGTTGGTCAGGCTGGGATCGTCACGCATTTCAATGGCGGCGTAGAAACAATCGGCATCGATGTGGATGATTTTTCGCAAGGTGCTCACTTCGTGGTGTTTTTGTGGCTTGCCATATTTGAGCAGAATTGGGCCCAGCTTAACCAGATTGCGCCACCGCTGGCACCTTCTGAGAAGTTTAAATTGTGGAGGTGATCAAGGTGATTACATCAACTTTAACCATCAGGAGCTTGTTATGAAAAACTATTTGGCCGCAACATCTGCTTTAACACTCTCAACACTACTCGCCGTCCAACCGGCTGCTGCCCTAGAAACTGCCACAAAACAGGACCTAACTGCCCTGACGACCCTTGTGGTCGCTACAGCGGCGGCGGGGCCGCTCGGTTTTGTTTTGGGGGGTATTGGGGCCGATTGGATGGTCAATCAGGTTGCCGCAGCAGACCAACTCGAGACGACTACCCAAACCCTCGCGGATACCGAAGCTGACTTGGCTTTGGCTTACACCGAACTGAACAAGGTCAACGCCGATTTGAAAATCGTGCAGCATGAGCAAGAACAATTTGCGAAACTAGCCCTCGAGCAGCTCCAGTTGGAAATGCTGTTTAAAACCAATGACAGTCGTTTAACCGCGGGGGGCCAAGATAGACTTGCCCTGTTAGCCACTTTCTTAAATCGTAACGAGGGGCTTAGTGTGCGGATTGAGGGCTATGCCGACCCGCGAGGCGATTCAGCAAGCAACATGGCTCTGTCACTAGCGCGGGCAGAGCGGGTGGCACAGCAGCTACGTGATGCCGGTGTTGCCTCGAAGCGGATGACGGTATCGGCCCATGGAGAGAGTCAGGCCCTTGCGACTGACGGCGATACCGATGCCTATGCCTTGGAGCGGCGAGTGCACATAGCGCTTGATCAGGGCACTGGCCATCGTCAGGTAGCAGAAGTCACACTCAATGGTGCTTAAAAATAACTGACAGGTTGTTTGCGGGCATGGGGGTGACCTCGATCAGCTCTAGCTGTCGCGCTGCGGCAGTTAGAGTAACTTTCTCAAGATCGCGGATACCCCATTCATGATTTCGCTGTTTTAGACTGTGATCAAAAGCCGCGTTTGAAGGAGAGGTATGTTCACCCTGTTGCTTAAAGGGCCCGTACAAATACAAAACACCAAAGGGTGGAAGAATGCGTTGGGCGCCGTCGAGGAGCGCCTCACAGCATCGCCAGGGCGCAATATGAATCATATTAATGGCGACTATAGCGCTGATCGCAGGCGTCATGGTTTGGGTCTCTACGGGCCATGGCTGTTCTAAAACATCTAGCAGGAGGGGGGCGCGCAGGTTGGTACTGGGTTCGGCGCTCGACCAGTCATTAATCATGTTAAGGCTGTCACGATAGCAGTCGCTGGGTTGCCAAACCCGGGGGCTGAGTTTAGGTGCTGCGTAAACCGCGTGTTGGCCAGTGCCACTGGCGATCTCCAGAACCATCCCGGCGTTTGGGAGAGTCCTCTCGAGCACGTCTACAATAAACTGCCGGTTACGCTCGGCGGCAGGGGATGTCTCAAGGGTCATGGAGCACACTCCGGGGGTTGTACCTTGCTTCGCATCCCCTCATTATCTAGCGCCGACCTGTACTTCGTACAGGGCTATTGATTTTTTTACTGGAGCAAGATTGGCTATGAATGCAGAAAGACAGTATGACGTTGTGGTTTTTGGTGCGTCAGGATACACGGGCCGTTTGGTCGCGGAATATCTGAATGAACAGTACCCCAATGCCGATTTTAGTTGGGCCATGGCGGGCCGCTCCATTGAAAAATTAACGGCAGTACGCGGTGAAATGGGCATTTCTGAGGCTATTCCACTCATTGCGGTCGACAGTGATGACCCTGCTTCCCTCGAGGCCATGGTCAAGTCGGCAGGTGTTGTGATTACAACCGTTGGGCCTTATCAGTTGTATGGGGAGGAGCTGGTTAAGCAGTGTGCGACACACGGTACAGATTATGTCGATCTCAGTGGTGAGCCGGCTTGGATGCACCACACCATCGCAATGTACAACATGGCTGCCAGGGCCTCTGGCGCTCGTATCGTGCACTCTTGCGGCTTCGATTCAATTCCTTTTGATCTGGGGGTATTCCACCTTCAAGAACACGCCAAGGCGGTCACGGGACACACCGTGAATCGGGTGAAAGGTCGTGTTCGCGCCATGAACGGCAGTTTCTCGGGAGGCACGATTGCCTCGCTGCGAGCTACAATGACAGCAGCAGCTGCACAGCCTGAAATTATCGCAACATTGATGAACCCTTTTGCGCTGACCGAGGGTTTTTCGGGTCCAACTCAGCCCGATGGCGATCAGCCTCAATATGACGAGGAGCTCAAGAGTTGGTCTGCACCTTTTATTATGGCGGCGATTAACACCAAAAACATTCATCGCTCTAACTTTCTGATGGGGCATCCCTACGGCGAAGATTTTGCTTACGACGAAATGATGCTTACGGGTGATGGCGACGAGGGTAAGGCGTTGGCAGATTTTGTAGCTAAAGATAAAACTTTAGCTGAGAGTCCACTAAAGCCCGGTGAAGGGCCTTCTCCTGAGGAGCGTAAAGCTGGTAATTACGAGGCTATTTTTGTGGCGCAGGGAATCGGCGGCGAGATGTTGATTACC
>JAQWYY010000014.1 GCA_029253705.1 Luminiphilus sp.
TCACTGGTACTGATACGCCCTCATCGGTGAAGACTCGCGTCATTCCCGACTTACGGCCGACTATGCCAATAGTCATGTTAAACCTCACAGTGTACGGGGCTATACCCTCTATGGCCGCCCAACAAGACTACCTCGTCAGACGTTACACGCCCGGTCAAGCCGAGCAGGTCTTGCTAAATTGTACTTAACCCAGGCTGATCTGAACTTCTACACCAGCCGCAAGGTCAAGCTTCATCAACGCGTCTACAGTCTTTTCTGTAGGCTCGACGATGTCTAAGAGTCGCTTATGTGTTCGAATCTCGTATTGGTCTCTGGCGTCCTTATTGACGTGAGGAGAAGTCAGAATTGTGAACTTCTCTTTCTTAGTCGGTAAAGGAATAGGACCTCGGACCTGAGCACCCGTGCGACGGGCGGTCTCAACGATTTCCTGAGTCGAGGTGTCAATCAGCTTGTGATCAAATGCCTTGAGACGGATGCGGATACGTTGGTTCTGCACAATACAACTCCAAAAAGCCGCCAGCTCGCAGGGAGGTGGCGAAAAAAAGAGGGCGAACTATAGGGCTGAGGATGCCCTCTGTCAACTCTGATCTTGCCTTTGAGCATGGGCTAGCACGGGAACGGGATTAAGTCACAATTCCACAGCAGTCACGATGGGAGCTGGCACAAAAGGTGAGCAGGCGATCATGGCAAAGGGCTCCATAAGAGATAGTGGCGCCTAAAGGGCCAGTCTCTATAGATTTAGGGCGCGCGCCAACGCTTTGGGGTACATTAAAGGCCCCTAATCTGGCGCCGGCTCGCAAGAGCAGGCGCCACCCAACTCATCTGTTTATTGAGTATGCCTATGGGTAATTCGCAATCGTCCGACCACAGTCCGCTGCTAGCCTATGTCTTCTGGATCTTCGGATTTATTGGATTACACCGTTTCTACCTCGGCCGACCTCTCACCGGGGCCCTATGGGCACTAACGCTAGGTATTTTCTTTGTCGGCTGGCTCATCGACTTGTTTTTGATACCGGACATGGTTGAAGAGGCAACGGAACGCTTTCCCGGAGACAACCGCGACTATAACTTGACCTGGGTACTATTGGTCCTACTGGGAATCTTTGGTGTGCACCGCTTTTATCAGGGAAAAATACTGAGCGGCCTTATCTACCTGCTAACAGTGGGCATTTTTGGGCTTGGGATCATTTATGACCTCTTTACCCTCAACGAGCAAATAGCGCTGCGCCGCAGCGAACACAGCTAAGCGCAGTACTCAACAAAATCACATGGCCAGACGGCTGAATGCTAGGCTCAGCACGCCCCCAGACTCAGGCGTCGCATGCCCAATCCTATCGACAAGGCAGTGAGCAGCATCCAAAGCTTTTCAGACGCCACTGGAATTACCGTGGCTACCGATGGCCATACTGGCGTATCAGAAACAATGAATACGGCGTCGTCAGTGTCAGGTAAACCGGTCGCTGCAACGATATCAGCCACACTTTTAAGCTGTTCGCCCCGCTGAGCTGAAGATTGTACTAGCACCCTAAAGGTGGCTGTACCCTTCTCTCCCGCCGCAAGATTACCTACCGTCCATGTCACTGCTTTCTTGTTCTGATAAAATGTGATTGGAATCACGTTTTAGGATCTCATAAAACCCAATAACTGTGGGTGAAACAATTGTGAAATCACGACAATTTAGCCCTGATTTTCCTTTCCACAACGAAAAAGCCCGCCGATAGGCGGGCTTTTATCGCTAAGGAGCTTTTACTTATTCGATAATTTTAGCGACGACGCCAGCGCCAACCGTTCGGCCACCCTCGCGGATCGCAAAACGCAGGCCATCTTCCATGGCAATCGGTGCAATCAACGTCACAACCATCTGGATGTTGTCACCCGGCATCACCATCTCAATACCTTCAGGCAGCTCACACGCACCCGTTACATCGGTGGTACGGAAGTAAAACTGCGG
>JAQWYY010000016.1 GCA_029253705.1 Luminiphilus sp.
GATGTCGGGGGTTCGAATCCCTCCTCTCCGACCATTTCTATGGTGGCTGTAGCTCAGTTGGTAGAGCGCCGGACTGTGACTCCGGTTGTCGCGGGTTCGATCCCCGTCAGCCACCCCATGTTTTGTTCAAGCGAACCAAGCTCCGATCAAGAGAGAATAGTGCCAAAGGCGCTTCTCCTGAAAGCAGTGGGCTAACCTCAGTTTCAATTCGTAAACCTACCCTAACTCAGGGAGTGTTTATTGTGCTGGCAATTACTGCATTATTGGTTACTGCGATCTTATTTGGTGGCATGGTTCTTTATTCTTTCGGCTTTGCCGCTTTTCTTTTCAGCCACCTAACCGCGCAAGAGGCTGGGGCGATTCTACGAAAAGCCTTCCCAGTTTTTTATCTGTGGTGTATCGCGGTAGCAGTCGTGGCGGCGGGTTTGCTCGCGTTTTTAGATGTGCTCTCGGCTTGGCTTATGTTGGCTGTTGCACTGACTACCGTGCCGGCTAGACAGACGCTTATGCCCGCCATCAATGCTGCAAGCGACAACAAAGATAAGCGTCGTTTTAATTTGCTCCACGGTTTTTCTGTGCTTCTGGCGCTGGGGCAGATGACAGGGCTAGGATACATATTGACTCGCGTAGCGGCTTAACCGGTATCGCCATGCAGTCGGGATTTGCTGAATTATTTTTAGTCAATTATTCAGCGGCTTTGACCTGCAGCGCTTCACTGCATGACAACGCCCGCGTGTAGCTTTTCACTCCGCGCTAGTTTGCCTATTTCGCTTTGCACTCGACAGTTACGCAAAAGCTGCTCGCTGCAGAGATTTTGCGTTTTGGGAGCACGCATTCAGTTGTTCTTCAGCCATAGCAACAGCAATTTGTTGTGTGCCCACAGCCTGACTCTGGGCTCGCTCGAGAATGCTCGCCACGCTGTGGCCAATCTGTTCAATGGCCGCTGCTCGGGTGTCACTGCACGAGTTATTGTTTTGATGATGAATATCAACGATACCCCCTGCATTGATGGCGAAGTCAGGGCAGTAAACAATATTGCGCGCTCTGAGGCGCGCATCATCTTCGTCTGTCGCTAACTGATTGTTAGCGGCCCCTGCGATGACTCGAGTCTGAAGTTTGGCAATATTGCTCTCATTGAGCACGGCTCCCATGGCGCAGGGGGCCAATACGTCACAAGGTTGGAATAAAATCTCTTGGGGACTCACAGCAGTGATTCCCACTTCGTTTACCGCCCGAGCTAAATTTTCGACATTGATATCGCTGCCGTAAACCTGAGCACCTGCGTTGGTGAGGTACTTGGCCAGATGATATCCGACATGGCCCAGACCTTGAATAGCAACAGAGCGCCCGACGAGGCATTCCGTGCCGAAAACCTGGCTGATCCCAGCCCTGATTCCCATGAATACCCCACGAGCTGTGGCAGGAGAGGGGTCCTCTCTTCGCAGGGCGTTGCTGCCAGTAACGTGACGGGTTGCTTCTGCGATAACCTGCATATCATCAGGAGAGGTGCCAGAGTCTTCTGCAATGATATAACGTCCGGCGAGCATATCGACAAACGCCCCCATGGCTCGCAGCAAGGCCGGTGTTTTTTCCCGCCGCGGATCGCCTAAAATAACTGACTTGCCACCGCCGAAAGGCAGTCCAGCGAGTGCCGACTTATAGGTCATTCCTTGGGAGAGCCTGAGGGCGTCACGAAGAGCATGTGCCTCCTGCACGTAGGGAAACATTCGGCAGCCTCCGACAGCTGGCCCTAACTGTGTATTGTGGATGGCGATAATGGCGGTCAGGCCGCTGTCAGCATCTTTTGTCGTGATTACAGTTTCGTGGTCGGTACCGTCTTGAACAGTCATTGGTGGCATGCGCTTTTTCTCCGCAAAGGTAATATTTTTGAGGCTGGTGATTTTTTTTGCCTGGCTCTAATTGGCCATGGCCGCATTAGTAAATGTGCGGGAGTTCCTGTTGCGAAAGGCTGCTAAAAGTTGCTCTTGCTCTAAGATTAGATCAGTTCGGTTTTTTGACCGCACGTAGCCAAAGCCCCGAATCCGTTTGGGCAGTTTCGCGAGGGCGACGGCGTCTTGATAATTTTCGGCGTCTAGCTCAGTTGTTATGAGTGCTATCAGGTTCAAATAATTTTTAAGATCTCTGCGTTCAGACTGTCTCTCGGCGCTATAGCCAAAGACGTCAAACTTTGTTCCTCGAAGGAATTTAAGCCGCGCCAGGACCGCAAAAATTGGCAGTATCCAAGCACCAAACTCTCGCTTGGCTATCTTTCCAGTTACGGGGTCGGGCCGACAAAGTAGTGGCGGTGCTAAATGAAATCGTAGCTTGTATGGCCCGGTAAACTGATGGGCCAATTGTTGATGAAATTGGGGGTCGGCGTGCAAACGCGCCACCTCATACTCATCTTTAAGTGCCATCAATCGATACAGTTGCTCGGCCACGGTCCAGGTCAAGGAATCAGCCATTTCAGAGTGGGGGTCACGTGTTTGCAGGGCCTCCACATGGTCGCGATATTGCCGGGCATAGGTTGTGCTTTGGTAGGCGGTTAGTTTGTCGACACGATCTTCTATCAGGTCTTTTAGCATTATGGCCGGAGGTGCTGAGCGGGCGGCAAGTGGGCGCGAAAACCTTTGATAAATCGAGTCTGGGTTGTGAGCGTAGCGGCGACCTAACTCAAATGCTTCCTTGTTAAAGTTCACGGCAACGTTGTTGACTTCAATAGCTTGGATTAGTGCCTCTCGCGAGATGGGTATCCAGCCCTTCTGCCATGCACAGCCCATAAGGAAAAGGTTGGCTCCTATGGTGTCCCCCAACAATTCTCGAGCGATTTTGCTGGCATTTACGAAGGCGATTTTGGCCCCGACTTCTCGGGTTATTTTGGTTTTCATGCCAGCCAGGGGGAATTTTGCATCGGGGTCATGAATAAAGGCGGCGGTTGTTTGTTCTTCAGTATTAACCAGCGCATGCGTTCGGCCGACCGCGGCTTTCGCTAAACACTCATAGCCAGCGGTCACAACGAGATCGCAACCGAGGAGCAAATCTGCTTCGCCCGCGGGAATACGAACAGCTTTAATTTGCGCTTGCTTGCCCGCTATTCGCACATGGCTGGTTACCGCGCCAAATTTCTGAGCCAACCCCGTTTGATTCATGGTTGCACAGCCTTTGCCTTCAATGTGCGCTGCCATGGCAAGAAGTGAAGATATTGTGAGCACTCCTGTGCCACCAACGCCCGACACCACGGTGTTCCAAGGTACGGTAAGGTCTGGCAGGTTGGGTTCGGGTAAATATGGCAGAAGCGTAATGGGTTGTGGTGATGAAGCGGGTTGGCGAGGCTCTCCCCCAACAACCGACACGAAGCTGGGGCAAAATCCCTTGAGGCAGCTTAAGTCGGCATTACAGGCATTTTGGTCAATTTGACGCTTTCTACCGAGGTCCGTATCTTTTGGTATGACTGCAAGGCAGTTTGATTCAACACTGCAGTCGCCACAGCCCTCACAAACGGCATCATTGATGACAACCCGCTGGGAAGCTCTGGCAAGCTCGCCTTTTTTACGTCGGCGTCGTTTCTCGGTGGCGCAGAGTTGCTGGTAGACAATGACAGACGTGCCTATGTACTCCCGAAGCTCTACTTGGAGCGCGTCTAGCGCGTCCCGGTGGCTCAAACTGAACCCTGGGATATCCTCAAACTTTCCGGTGAAGACTTTGGGTTGATCGGAGACAAGTGCAATCCTCCCTACACCTTCGGCACGCAATTGGTGGATTAGATCACTGACACTCAGGACTCCGTCTAAAGGTTGGCCGCCGGTCATTGCTACAGCTTCGTTGTACAAAATTTTGTAGGTAATGTTTACGCCTGCAGCCACCGCAGCTCGGATTGCGAGCACCCCCGAGTGAAAATAAGTACCGTCACCGAGGTTCTGAAACACGTGATGCGTGTCGGTGAAAGGGGCTTGGCCGATCCAAGTTGCCCCTTCACCACCCATTTGCGTGAATGTGTGGGTTTCACGGTCGGGCATCCAAGTGGCCATGTAGTGGCAGCCAATGCCGCCTAGGCCACGACTACCCTCGGGGATTTGAGTCGAGGTGTTGTGGGGGCACCCCGAGCAGAAGTGCGGTGTACGCTCAATTGTGTCGGCGGGCACGGCTAAGGATTTCTCCTTTTGCTCTATCCAGCGAACCCGTTCCTCGAGGGTAGGGCTGGTAAAAAATCTGCGCAAACGTCCAGCAATGGCTAGTGCAACCATGGCGGGAGTCAGCTCGCCTAAATTGGGCAGTAGATCGTACCCGTGTTCGTCGAACTCTCCGACAACTCGGGGGCGCGATCCTACTGGATAGTTGTACAACTGAGAGGTTAACTGGTCTTCAATTATCGAACGTTTTTCTTCAACGACGAGAATTTCTTCCAGACCTTCGGCAAACCGATGGGTCTGTTGGGGTTCAAGAGGCCATGGCATACCAACTTTATAAACGCGGAGACCGATCTCTGCTGCGGCGCTGTCGTCAATGCCCATATCCTCCAGTGCCTGCAGCACATCAAGATAGGCCTTCCCGGAGGTAATAATTCCCAGGCGAGGATTTGGACTGTCGATCACGATGGGGTTGAGGTTGTTTACTCTGGCAAATTCTCGAGCGGCATAAATTTTATATTTGTTCAGGCGTCGCTCCTGATCTAGAGGCCTGTCTGGCCAGCGGGCGCTGACGCCTCCCTCGGGTAATTCAAAGCCCTCTGGAATTTGGATGGAAATTCGAGCAGCGTCGATATCGGCTGAAATCGCTGAGTCCATATTTTCAGTGATAGCCTTTAAAGCTACCCAGCATCCGGAAAAACGTGAGAGTTCCCAGCCAAATAGCCCAAGGTCCAGAACT
Organism: Luminiphilus sp.; assembly: GCA_029253705.1. Classification (GTDB taxonomy): domain Bacteria; phylum Pseudomonadota; class Gammaproteobacteria; order Pseudomonadales; family Halieaceae; genus Luminiphilus. Next base: position 4,867 of record JAQWYY010000016.1, read on the forward strand.
TCCTGAACATTTGCAGGGGCCAATACCGGAACGGAGGCACCGATAAACATATGCTCAGATTGGTTGGGTAGGGTAGAGGACTTGCAGGCGTGATCATCCCCTGCCACCGCCAGTACGCCACCCTTGGGCGCGGTGCCAAATGCATTGGCGTGTTTAATGACGTCCATTGAGCGATCAACGCCGGGGCCCTTGCCATACCAAAGTCCGAAGACGCCATCGAATTTGGCACCTTTGAATAGCTGGGTCTGTTGGCTACCCCAGACAGCGGTAGCGGCGAGCTCTTCATTGATGCCGGGCTGGAAATGAATGTTTTGTTTTTTTAACAGGTCTTTGGCCTGCCACAGGGACTGGTCGACACTACCGAGTGGGGAACCTCGGTAGCCCGATATGAAACCAGCAGTGTTGAGCCCTCTTAGCTGATCGCGTTGCTGCTGCAGCATGGGGAGGCGCACAAGGGCCTCGATACCCGTCATGTAGGCTCGGCCTTTGTGCACGGTATATTTGTCGTCTAGCCGGACCTGTCGTTTTGGCAGAGTTTTTGAGGTGTTCATGGAGTAGGCCTGATGGCGATGTCGACCCGTGAATTTTCTCAAAAACAGTGGATATTTTTATCTTAAATTTGGATTAAACTGGTTAATCTTGAATAAAATATACCTAAAATTCGGCGATAAGGAAAAAAAAATGCAAAAAATAAGCAGGGTTGATCGTCAGATACTGGGGGTGCTGCAGACGGATGCCACCATCAGCACTGGCGATCTTGCGGAGCAGGTAAACATGTCACAGTCGCCTTGTTGGAGGCGGGTAAACCGTCTTCAGGATTCCGGCGTCATTCGTGGACAGGTGGCGCTGCTGGATCGGCAGCTATTGGGAATGGAGGTGGTGGTATTTGCGACAGTCAACCTCACACAAGCAGGGCGGCAAAATTTGCTCGCGTTTGAAGCGGATATCATTCACCACCCAGAGGTTCTTGAATGCTACACCATGACTGGGATCTGGGATTACGTACTCAAAATAGTGACCCGGGATGTTCGGCATTACGAAGATTTTGTGCGTAACACGCTGAATACTATGGAAATGATTGGGGAGCTGCACTCACACATGGCAGTAACTGAGATCAAGAACACCACTGCGCTGCCTATTGGGACGCAATTCAAAGAATCAGCTGTCGACTAAGCGCCTGCGGTTGTAAGTAGCGTGTCCCGCTTCGCAGTTTCAGGCAGGTTGAAGAAAGGCGCTAAAGCGGTAGCAGACTAAACGATGTGAGGGGGGGGGGATGGGGCGATCCGTGCCCCGATGGGTTCATGCAGGCGGGAACACTGTTCCTAAATGCTGAGTCGTCCGTGACTCGCGCCTGTCAAGAGCCGGTCTCCTTGACTTGGAGTTAGAATAGGGGTCTCATATTGCAAAGTCAATCCTAAATTGCATCTTTTATTGCGGCAACTCTGCTGGGCTGCAGCGTATTGGCAAAAAGCGAGCAGAAATGGTCACTATTCGAGCTAAGTGGGGGGAGGCGGCGAGTCTTCGTTTAAAACAAGCGGTGCCGTTGCATAGAAGACACCAGCATTTTTGAGGATGCAGAGTTATGGAGTTGCTGAATAAAAAAACGAAATATGATTGTCTTCATGTGGCTGCGGGCTAATCAAAGGCTTGCTTGAGTAAGAGGGGCCTTTGCCTTTCCCGCGTTGATAGGTATCCTTGACAATAGATTGTGCCAAAATGGGAGTGCTGGTTACTGACACAGTGGTTCCCGTGAGTTTAATTCAATAGAGAGAGAAGCATTAGCAATGAATCGAATAAGTGTTTTGTGCGTTTTGATTGGATTCCTGGCGGTTTTTTCTAGAGCTTCCCTTGCTCAGGACTTGGACTGTAACTCACAAGTCTCATTGGACGGTGGCGTGGTTGAAGTTTCCGCTAGTTCCTCCGGTGACGACACCGAAAATATTCAATGCGCCCTCAAGGCCGCAGTCGATGGCGGCTACCGGGAAGTGTATCTAACCTCCAAGTCCTACTCTATATCCGGGGTCGAGATTGCTAACTTTCAAGGTGATTTTCGGGGTAGATCAATTGCTACAACAGAGGTAGTCGTTGAAAACGGGTCGCTAGACTGCGACAAGGGCGCAGCGTTGCGCTTTAACCGCGGTAGTCCAAAGGTCACGCGTATGACGCTTACAATGGACGAACCCTGTATAAACGCGGGTGGTTCGGCCTCGGTTATTGGGTTTTACACTAATCCGTCGAAGTGTTCGCAGCGCGTTGTTACAGGCGTGGTAGAGCGCGTATTTATAGAGGGTGGCGGGGTATCTACTGAAGACTTTACGACAGGTGTAACTATTGATGCTGCGCCTGAGTGTTTCCCGGACGAGGGTTCATTACCAGGATCTAGTCAAGCGCTCGGTGGACTCAGAGTAAACCGATGTGAGATTCGTGATCTTGATATCGGTATCCTCGCCTCTGTTTCAGATGGCGGGCAGGTCGACATAACATCAAACAGTAAGTCGGGTGCCGGGGCTGCTCTGGAACGCTTGGGTATTCCTATCGCTATTGTTGACGCCAATCAAAATACCAACATTTTTCGCAACGAAATTGCATACAACGATCTTGATTACTCGGGTGAACTTGCTGGGCTTTGGGGTACCACTGCCATTTCAGTCTTAAGTAGTAGTGCATCCCCCAGTGCCAATAAGACTTCCATCAGCAAAAATACCTTTAGGGATGGTGGGGTTAATGGCGAGGGCTACGGGTTTATCTCTGGAAAATCGGGGAAAAATTTGACCCACGAGATTGTGTTGTCTGGCAATACGTTTAACGGCAATGATGACAATACGGGCGGTGCCGGTGTAGCAGTGCTGGATACCTCAAAGGGGCTTATCAGTGGCAATTCGTTCAAAGGGAATGCGTCAACATGGATCTCACTGGAGAGTGGCCCTCCGGCTACCGGTCTCGACTCGATAGTGGCTGGTTGGGCTATTGTATCTAACTCCTTTTCTGCATCGACGGCGACCACGGATATTACGCTGGGAAGCAAGACCGAGGATAATGTTATCGGACGTAGTCAAAACTCTCCTGTGGTTGATGATTCAGGCAGCAACGATGTTTTGGAGAGCTCAGCGTCGGCTAGTAAGTTTCTGGGCGCAGCCTCGATATCAGTGGGGCCTGAGGTGCTTTTTGAGCGTCAATTGACAGCGATTAAAAGCAGAGACTTGTCCCAACGTAAGCTCGGGCGTTAGCCGCTTCTATTTTAAGGCGCCGCAATTTGTAGGCGCCTGAAAGCTCTTTGAAGGCCACGATTGACCTGTCCTGCTGTTGTAATAGCGTCTGTACGGCGACGCCCAGCTATTCAAATGATGCATTAATTAAAATGATCCATTAATTAAATGTGGCAAGGCTCGTTACGCAGGAATTAAAAAAGGGTAGTTTGCTGGCATTTGGATTCGTTCAATGAAGGGTGGCCCGCCCGGCAGGATTCGAACCTGCAACCTACGGCTTAGAAGGCCGTTGCACTATCCGGTTGTGCTACGAGCGGACGGGCCGGCAGTATGCCACTGCTGACCTCTCTGCCCAAGCGACAAATACGCATATTTTGTACAACTTAGCGTCATCGTTGCAGCTTTCATTGCCACTGGATTCGTCCTAGTTATTTTCGGCAGATTCATAACAATCCAAGTTTGCGTCTTGGGTTGGCCAGTGCACTGTTCGCAGCGTTACGTGTTGCAAACAGTGTCAATTCCGGCCAGGAGTGCTGAGGCGGCTTCGGCTAGTATCGCTTCGGCTTGTGCAGACGCATCAAATAAATCCAGTAGCTGATTACTCTCAAGCGTTGCCACACCATGTGCTAGAGCCCAGAGCTGAGTAGCCACAGTTAGCGCTGCCTTTCGATCTTCCGCGGTCAGGCTTTTAGGACGCTCTGTAACGAGGTGAGCTTCAACAGAGGCTAGCAACAAAGAAAACCCTCTGCTCTTGTGCGCGAGATTTTGTCGTTCGGGCTGCATTTGTCCATGGTCTTCCCACATAAGTGAAAAAAAGGCACGTTTTTCGCGCGCGTAGTTCAAGTATGTCAGGGCCATGGCGATAACTGTGGCGACGGTATCTAAAGTGTCTTGATGCTGCTTTTGTGTCGCTTCTAGCGCTTCATGTAAGCCGATAAACGCCAGATCCCTGACATTATCGAGTAGGTTGTTTTTGTCGTGAAAATGTCGATAGGGTGCAGCGCTGCTCACTCCAGCTCTTTTTGCGGCATCAGTGATACTAAAGGACAGGGAGCCTTGCTCCTCAATGAGAGCCGCAGCGGCTAGTATCAGTGCGTCCCTGAGATGCCCATGATGGTAGCTACTGCTACAGCGGCTCATCCAAGGGCAGCCTGAGTTGTGTTGGCGTCTTTGTATTTGTAATGACTGCGAACAGTGAGGTAGAACAATGGTGGTACCAAAAAGAACGAAATGATTGTGGACAGCAGCACGCCACCGGCAATGGCCATCGCAAAGGGTGGCCAAAATCGACTGCCCTCAAGAATAAGCGGAAGAAAACCCCCAAAGGTCGTGATCGTTGTCGACACAATATGCCGGCTTGAGTCGCGCACGACTCGAACAACCGCGTTTGCACTGCCACTTGCCGCCTCAGGATCTTGCTGCAAGGCTGTGAGAATTATAATTGCAGCGTTTATGGAAACGCCAATAGAGCCAATGACTCCTATGAGTGGCGTTATCCCTAGGGGGTAGCGAAAAAGTGCCAGTGCGAACAGGCTGAGTCCAAAGGAGCAACCGCAGACCAATACCGCAATAGCAGACAGTCTCCATGAGTTAAAAGTCAGTAGGATCGTTGCGACTAAAGCGGCAATGATAATGCCTAGTGGCGCCATAAGGTCTTCGATAACTCCAGCACGTTCGTCAGTATCTCCACCAAAGCTGTAGCTGTAACCGGGAGGGAGTTCAATAGGATCGGCAGCGAGTTGTGCTCGAAGCACTTTTAGCGCTTCCTCTGGTAGTACACCTCGCATCAAAAAAGCCTGCACTCGGTTAAGCCGCTGGCCATTCTCTCGGGTGATGGGGCTATCGTCTGGCTTAAGGTGCGCCGACCCTAAAGCGCTTAACGGTACGGATTGACTCCCCAAGTTTGTTCGAATGATTGGAATACGCAAATTTTGCAATACATTGCTGTTCGACCAGTCTCTGCGGGTGAGTCTTGTGCGAACCGGTAAGCGCTCAGTGTCCTCGAGCAGCTCACCTCCCAGTTGTCCCCGTAACGCTGTGTTAAGGGTAGTTGCCACTTGCACCCGACTCAGACCCACTTGCTTGAGCTTGTCTTCCTCCAATTCGAATACCAGTTTAGGTGGGCCCGCCTCCATGGAGACTTTTGTGTGGGTAACATCGGGAAGGGCGTCCATGCGCTGCCGGAATTGTTCACCCAAGCCCTGCAGCGTTTCGACGTTGGGTCCTGAGACGGTAATCTCAAGCGGCGCATCAACAGGGGGACCTTGGTCAATCCCTCTGACAATAATCTGGGCCTGAGGATAGCGCTGATCTAATTGGCGTTGCAGACGCCGAATCAGTGCATCAGTTGCGTTTTCGTCAGTGGTGAGAATAAGAGCTTCCATCCAACTAGGTTGCCCTTTTTTATTAGAGCGCATGTTGTAATAAAAAGCAGGAGCGCTCTCACCTACGGTCCAGTCCACGCGTCGTATCAGTGGCTCATCGGCAAGATCTCTGTCGATTTTTTTAGCCAGATTAAAAGCGTCATCGATAGATGCGCTCTCAACCAGGGTGACCTGAAGGTAGAGCTGATCGCGGTCGGTCCCAGGGAAAAATTGGTTGGTGAGGGAGCCGGCGCATAAAAACCCCGTTACGGGTAAGCACAAAGCCAGCGCTATAGCGCCGGCCGGGTTGCGCAGAGACTGTGCCAGGAGGGTGGCAAAAACATTACTAATTCTCGGTAGTTCGATACCAGCCTGCCACCATCGATGCCTGTTGTTTAATCCTTTAGGTAACAAGCGAGCCGCGAGCACTGGAGTGACCGTGAGGGCCAGCAGCATGGATGCAAGCAGCATAACAATGACCGATAACGCTATTGAACCGAGAAAGTCACCGGCGGGTCCCTCCAGAATTGCCATCGGCAAAAAGGCTAAAACTGTGGTTGCGGTTGATGCAATGAGCGGTATTCGTAAACGGCTAACTGAGGCGCCTAGGGCTTCAAGCGGTGACATCCCGAGGATCAGTCGCTTGCGCACCTCGTCTGTCATAACGATAGACCCGTCTACGAGTAACCCCAGAGCGACGACGAGCCCCGTTAGTGACATTTGGTGAATGGGCACTTTGAAGTAAAGAAGACCGAGCATTGATAACAGGGTGCACATGGGCAAAATTACAGCAACGACCAACGCTGCACGCCACCCCAGTGTCACAAGCAGCACTGCAAGTACGATACTGACACCGGCGAGAAGATTGCTCGCGACCCCAGCCAGACGGGCTTTCGTATACTGGCTTTGGTCGTAAGCGATTTCGATGCTGAGCCCGTCAGGGGCCTGCGCTCGGTAGTCATCCAAGAATTCGTCAAAACGAGCACCATAGGTATCTGCTTGATAGCCTTGAGTCATTTCGGTGCCCAGCAGTACAGAACGCCGACCGTTGGATAGCGCATAACTAAACGCAGGTGTTTGCTCGGTTCGCGATAGCGTCGCTATATCCTCCAATCTCAAAACGCGGCCATTAGGGAGTGCGCGAATTTGCAGGTCCCTTAAAATTTCGAGGCTCGTAAACTCCCCGGCAAGCTCAACAGCAATATCAGAGCCGCTCCCCGTTAGGCTTCCTGCAGGCGTTCTGGCATCGGCCTTGCGCAAGGTCTCACTGACCTCGCCGACACTGATTCCCAGAGCCGCCAGCTGTGTCTCGTCGAGCTCTACTAATACCTCCTCCCGAGGCGCCCCATAAAGGGTGACCCGCTTGGTCTTCGGTACATTGCGAATAGCATCTGCCAGGACCTCGGCTTCTCTGCGTAAAACCGAGGCTGGTATATCTCTTCCGGGCTGTGCAGAAACTGCCAGGATCTTCACGTAGGCAGTGATGATGTCGTCTTCAAACAAAGGGGGCTCTACACCCGCTGGAAATTTTGCCGCTTCCGCTGCCACAATATCGCGTAGTTCAGACCAAACCCGTTCTATGCCTGCCAAAGATAATCGATAGTCTGTTTCAATAGAAATTACTGAAATACCCGCCGCGGAGGTGGACTGTATTTCAGTTACCTCGGGGACCTCCCGAAGTGCATCCTCAAGAGGTTTTGTTACCAGTGATTCAACCCGAGCAGGGCTGGCACCTGGAAAAAAAGTTTCTAATTTTGCAATAAACGGCGTGATGGTGGGGTCTTCTTGGCGCCCCAGACTGGAGTAGGAAGTGGTCCCAATCGCTGCAATTACAAGTAAAATGAGCGTTAAGTAACGAGGATTTTGGAACAATAGTCTGGCTATCATGGCTTAATTTTCCAGAGGGGTAATTGAAGCACCAGGGCTCAACCGGTGTAGTCCACTTGCAATGATTACCGCATCGTCTGCCAATGTTCCCGCTACAAAGACTTGATCATTCTCGCTGTAAATAATCTCTACTGCCTCTCGAGCAGCGACGTGTCCATCGGGCACAGCTTTCACGACAAAAACATCCCATAAGCCCCGGTTACCCGCGGTTAATGATGAAAGGGGTACCCAGCCTCCTGATTCATAGACGGCGCTGGTCAAGTCGAGCGTAATAGTCTCCCCCGTACGCACCAATAAATTTTCGGGCAGCAAAAATATTGCCCCTACGGTTAGGGTCGAGGCATCGACATCGCTACGAATGTTTTGAAGGGTTGCCTCTAGGCGCCGCCCGCCCACAGTGAGGGCGTACTCGCTGCCGACTTTAAGAGTGTTTCCGACCCTAACTGGGACTCCCACATGGGCTTCGAAACTTGATTGGGCGAGTAGTCTGAGTATGGGTGTTCCCGGTGTTACGACGGTTCCCTCATCGACATATCGTTGCGCTACGACGCCAGCGAAGGGCGCTTTCAAGGCGCTTTTTTCTATGTTGAGGGCGGCGCTATCCAGCCGGGCTCTTATAGCCCTTTGGTTCTGTTGTAGGGCCTGAGCCCCCAGCTTTGCGTCGTCGAAGGTTTGTCGTGAGGTTAAACCTCGGTCGAGTAAGTCAGCGAGTCGTTCTCGTTTAAGTATTGCGAGTTCTAAATTGGTCGTGACTTTCGCAAGTTCTGCCTCAGCAGCGCGCAATTGTGCACGGCGCTGGTCTGTATTCAGGCTTGCGAGAATTTGCCCTTCGGTAATAGGCATGCCCTCCCGCGCAGGGAGTGTTTCAAGTGTTCCTGACACCTCAAAAGCCAGAGCACTGTCTCTGCGGGCCCGAACCGTTCCGATGTAACTAGACTGACGAATGTAGCTATCGGTTCTATTAAAGGGCAAAACCCCAACAGGAAGTGGGTCTCTGACTTGTTTTTGAGGTCCATCGACGTTGCCGTTGATTAGTTTAGAGATACCAAAGGTCAGAAATACCGCCACAAGGATCGCTACCAAAGAGCCCTTACTGATCAATTTAAGGCGTGTATTGGGCATTGCTTTGGACTCCACCGCGGTTACTGTCGACTTTGAGCTCGGCATTTACACCAATGTAAATGCAATTTACATTCAATAGTGGGTAATACGGGTCGCTTAAAGTTGCGGATCAGGCTTGTTTTCGCGACACTACGCGGCCCGCAGAACGGCGGGTGTTATGGTGACTCGGGTGGTCCCCTCGCAGCGATAGGTAATGAACTCCGCCAGGCCCGGAAGGGAGCAACGGTAGTTACTGATTCGGGTGCCGGGGTGCGGCTGCTCGGGTCACCTCCAATTATTCGGGTGACAATCGGCAGTGGGTCTATGAGTTACCAGGTGTTAGCGCGAAAATGGCGGCCCCGCACGTTTCATGAAATGGTGGGTCAGCAGCATGTGTTGCGGGCTCTAGTCAACGCGCTCGATAACGACCGCCTACATCATGCCTACCTGTTTACCGGCACCCGAGGTGTTGGAAAAACAACCGTCGCAAGAATACTAGCTAAGTGCCTAAACTGTGAGGTGGGGGTTAGCTCAGAGCCTTGTGGTGAGTGTGGGTCCTGCCGTGAGATTGCTGAGGGGCGCTCTGTAGACCTTATAGAAGTTGATGCGGCCTCTCGTACCAAAGTAGAGGACACCCGTGAACTGCTAGACAATGTCCAGTACGCGCCTAGCCGAGCACGCTTCAAAATATATCTGATCGACGAAGTGCACATGCTGTCTAACCACAGCTTCAACGCCTTATTGAAAACCCTCGAAGAACCGCCTCCCCATGCAAAGTTCTTGTTGGCGACGACTGATCCCCAAAAGCTGCCCGCAACTATTTTATCTCGTTGCCTCCAATTTAATTTAAAAAATATGCTGCCAGAGCAGGTAGTTGGGCACCTAGAAACAATCTTAAATGACGAGGCCGTTGAGTTTGAGCACCCAGCGCTGACGCTACTGGGTAGAGCCGCAGCGGGCTCAATGCGAGACGCCTTGAGTTTAACTGATCAGGCCATAGCCTATGGCTCTGGTAGCCTGCAAGAGGGCGATGTCAGAGACATGCTGGGCACTGTAGATCGAGGCCGAGTGCTTGAGCTTATGACGCGAGTCGCGCGGGGTGACGCTGCTGAAATACTTACCTGTGTTGACGCTATTTCAGAGCACGCGCCAGACTATGGGTCTACCTTAGAAGAAATTATTTCGTTGTTGCATCAGTTAACTTTGGCTCAAATGGTCCCCGACAGCTTGACTGGCGACACCACAGACGAAAATAAAATACGAGAGCTAGCGGCGTCGCTTTCATTTGATGAAACGCAGTTGTTTTATCAGTTTGCGATTGCAGGCCGCAGGGATTTGCCTGTAGCTCCGGACCCTCGAATTGCGTTGGAAATGACCTTATTGCGTATGATTGCGTTCCGGCCACTGGAGTTGCCCGAACCGGTTAACGACGGTGAAGGAAGCCCATCAGGAGACCCGCCTCCAAGAAAAAAGCCTGAACCACCGGCGTCGCCGGTGGTGAACTCTGGGGTAGATCATCAAGCAACACCTACACAGCAGGATCTGTCAGTTGACGAGACGAAACCGACGGCGGTAGGTACTGCGACGAACTCTGATACTGCGCTGGTACCTGAAGATGTAACTCATGATTTACCCACAACAGCCACTTGGCCCGCTTTTTTTGATTCTCTTGGACTCGTCGGTATTACTCAAAGCGTTGCCTTACACTGCGAATTGGTCGCGGTGCAAGGACGCCGGCTTGAATTCGTGTTAGACAGTAACAATGCTTCGCTGTTTCAGGAGCGGCAGGTAGCTGCCCTCGAAATGGCGTTTAATCAGCTGTTAGAGCTGCCAGTAGAGGTTTCGGTAAGCGTTGGACAAGTCGGTGAATCGACTCCCTTTGAGTTACGGCAATCGCAAGCCGCCGAGCGGCAGCGTGAGGCAGAGCTTGCGCTAGAACAAGATCCTCAGCTAGCAGCTTTGCTAGTTGAATTTGGTGGCACGGTTGTGGATGGCAGCATCAGGCCTCGTTAAAAAGAGTGGACAATATGAAAATTGGTAACTTAATGAAGCAGGCTCAGCAAATGCAGGAGGGCTTAGCCAAGGCTCAGGAAAGTGTTAAGGCGGTGGAGGTCACTGGTGAGTCTGGGGCAGGGCTTGTTAAGGTGCGCATGAAGGGCGATATGGTGGTGGCCGGCGTCGAGATTGATCCATCTTTAATGCAGGAACCTCAGGAGATTTTGGAAGATTTATTGGCTGCAGCTGTCAATGACGCCGTGCGTCGTGCGCAGTCAGCCGCCCAAGAATGCATGGCGTCTGTGACGGCAGGTATAAACCTCCCAGACGGCTTTAAAATGCCAATATAAGTTATTTTAAAATGAAACTTTCCCCGTCAATAAATGAACTCATAGAGGCATTGCGTTGCCTTCCCGGAGTTGGTCCGAAGTCGGCTCAGCGTATGACGCTGCATCTTCTCGAGCGAGACAGACAGGGTGGAGAGGCGTTGGCTGAAGCATTGTCTGTTGCGCTTGAGCGCGTAGGTCGTTGCGAGTCCTGCAGAAATTTCACGGAACTCGAACTTTGCGAATTGTGCTCTGACACCCGTCGGGATGACAGTTTGCTATGCGTTGTTGAGGCGCCCGGTGACGTCATGGCGCTGGAGCAAACAGCCAGTTTTCGCGGCTTATATTTTGTACTCATGGGGCATCTTTCTCCCATTGACGGTATTGGCCCGGAAGATATCGGCTTAGACCGGTTAGAGGAGAGATTTCGGTCTCAGGGGATTCGCGAAGTTATCCTCGCAACGAACCCAACGGTCGAGGGCGAGGCTACAGCGTTTTATATTGCCCAGCGCGCTCAACAAAAAGGAATTACGGTCTCCAGAATAGCCCACGGAGTGCCCCTAGGCGGAGAGCTGGAATACCTTGATGCATCGACACTCGCCCATGCTCTGAGCGGACGTACACCGTTGCAAGGAGAGGGTTCTTGAAGCCTGGGACTGCTTCAATTCCCTGTCACTGGGTGAGGGATACGAGTGCGCTAGATCAGATGGCAGAGGTGGTCGCGCAGGAAGGCTTTGTGGCAGTGGACACTGAGTTCAGGCGCAGGGACACTTTCTACCCCGAGGTCGCTCTGCTGCAGCTGTCCGCAGCAGAGCAGTGTTGGCTGATTGACCCCCTTACGCTGACTGACACTAGTGCATTGCATACCCTTTTTCTAAAGGCAGATTTGGTCAAGGTTTTGCATAGCGCTAGTGAAGACCTCGAGGTTTTTGAGCGTTGGCTCGGTATTCTGCCTCGACCAATGGTCGACAGCCAAAAAGCAGCCGCGATGCTAGGGCTAGGCTTCGGCTTGAGTTATCGAGACTTGGTGCATGAGCTTTTGAGTGTCGATGTTGCCAAGGAGGAAACACAGTCTGATTGGCTGGTGCGCCCGCTTAGCGAAGCGCAATGCCAATATGCCGTGCAAGACGTTACGTACTTAGCGCAGTGTTGGCCAATCCTTAAGGCTCAAGCTGAGGCCCGTGGTTATTTACCCTGGATTTTTGAGGAGAGCGCAGGAATGGTAACGGGGGGACGCGGTCCCCTAGCGAAGTTCAAATCAGCTTGGAAGCTTGGCTCGCAGCAGTTGGCGGTATTGCTTGCTTTGATAAATTGGCGAGAGAGCCAAGCTCGGCATAAAGACCGACCGCGAAACTGGATTCTCCATGACAAGGTGATTCTAGATATTGTTAAAAAAATGCCAGACTCGATGCCGCAGCTTGCTAATGCCGAGGGTATTCCGGCGGGGATATTGCGTAGAGAGGGAAAGCAATTATTGGCGGTTGTCGAGGCTGCGAGTAAGCAAGGGCTCAGTGATCCGCCAGACCCGTTACCCGTGCCTGCTACCAGTCGAGTGAGAAAGCTTGCCAAGTCGCTTGCACCCGCCATGGGGGAGATTGCATCTAATCTGGGCATGAATAGCGAGATACTGATGCCCTCGAGAGAGCTTGAGTTGTTGGCAAGTCATGCGGCTGGTGATGACTCTCTGCCGCGCCCGACGCATTGGGAGGGATGGCGGAAAGCTGCGGTTATTCAACCTCTCGAGCTTGAGGCGCAGCGTTTGTTGGTGGAGCATATACATGCTGGTTGAAGTTTTCCGCAGTGCCCGCAAAAAAGGCACTTACCTCTACTTGCCCAGAGGGGCAAATTTTGAAGAATTACCTGAGGTACTTCGACAAACATTTGGAACTCCAGAGTTGGCGCTGTCGTTGAATTTAACCGAGGGCCGCAAGTTGGCCCGCTACGAGGCTGAGGAGGTTTTAACTGCCTTAGATCAGCATGGTTTTTTTCTGCAGTTGCCGCCAGGCGCCATGTCAGAGGTCTCAGATGCTTACTAGCGAGACTTACCTTGCGGCAATGGTTTGTTACAGCGGCGCAGGTCTCGTATCGCTTGTGCTGATCCATCGATTTTGGCTGGCTCCATTGCCGGGGGGTTACAGACGCTTACTCATGGGGTTTCTTTTTGCTTTGCTCCTGACGCCGGTGATGCCTAACGCCGAGGCTGATTCTTTGGCGCCAGCACTCATTGTCGCGCTGTTTAATGCAGCGTTCCTTGACGGCTGGCTCTCGGCGCGTTACGCGGTTTGGGTGTTGTCTGCCAGTACCGCAGTCTGCGTTGCGCTAGCTGCCTTATCGCTATGGTTTATGCCAGCCAAGCCTGCTGTGCCGCGGCGCAAAAATTCATCCAACCAACCACCTTCCGGCGTACAAGCGGGAAATCCCCAATCCATTCAAAACCGAGATATTTCATGAAATTTACTGGTACAGAACGTTACGTTGCGACCGACGACCTCCGCATGGCTGTCAATGCCGCGGTTAACCTTGAGCGCCCTTTACTCATCAAGGGAGAGCCCGGCACGGGAAAGACCATGTTGGCTGAGGAGGTCGCTGCCGGATTGGGAATGCGCCTGATTCAGTGGCACATCAAGTCGACGACCAAAGCCCAACAAGGCCTCTATGAATACGACGCGGTCTCACGGTTAAGAGACTCTCAACTGGGAGATGGCAAAGTTCAAGACATTGCCAACTACATTAAAAAGGGAAAGTTGTGGGAGGCTTTTGATGCAGACGAACAGGTAGTTCTGCTTATTGATGAGGTGGATAAGGCCGACATTGAATTTCCCAATGATTTGTTGGTAGAGCTCGATCGTATGGAGTTTTTTGTTTACGAGACGGGTGAGACCATTAAAGCTAAGCAGCGCCCGATTATTATCATTACTTCTAATAACGAGAAGGAGCTGCCCGATGCATTTTTGCGCCGCTGTTTCTTCCACTTCATTAACTTTCCTGACCGAGATACGATGCGTGAGATTATAGATGTGCATCATCCCAGCATTACCCAAGACCTCGTCGCTGAAGCCCTTGAGGTATTTTTTGAGCTGCGCTCAATTCCAGGGCTTAAGAAAAAACCCTCTACCTCAGAGCTCATTGATTGGTTGAAGTTGTTGATGGCCGATGAAATTCCGGACGAGGTCCTAAAGAACAGAGATGCCACTAAGGCGATCCCGCCGTTGTATGGCGCTTTGCTGAAAAACGAGCAGGACGTACAGCTGCTTGAGCGGCTGGCATTCATGCATCGGCGAGAAACGCGCTAAGGGGCAGGTGCCATGTTGGTAAATTTTTTCCATGGTTTGAAGGATGCCGGTATCCCCGTTACTCCCCGGGAGCTTCTGGATCTGCTTTTGGCTATGAGGCGCAATCTTGCCTTCGCTGACATTGATGACTTTTACAACTTGTCTCGAGCGGTGATGGTCAAAGACGAAAAATATTACGACCGATTTGACCGCGCTTTTGGACTGCACTTTCGTGAATTGGAGGGGCTCGATGATGTCATTGAGGCTCTAATCCCCGATGACTGGCTTCGATCCGAATTTATTAAGCAGCTCTCTGACGAAGAGAAGGAAAAAATTGAATCCTTAGGGGGCCTAGAGAAGCTGATAGAGACGTTTAAGGAGCGACTTGAGGAGCAGAAAAAAAAGCACAAAGGCGGCAATAAGTGGATAGGTACTGAGGGCACATCACCCTTTGGTAACGATGGCTACAATCCCGAAGGTATCCGTATTGGCGGTGACAGCAAGAGCAAGCGTGCAGTAAAGGTTTGGGATCGTCGTGATTTCAAAAACTATGATGACGGCGTTGAGCTAGGCACGCGTAACATTAAGGTCGCGCTTCGGCGTTTACGCAAATTCGCTCGCACCGGCGCTGCGGATGAGCTCGACCTTGACGACACGATCAGTTCCACCGCGCGCAACGCTGGAATGTTGGACATCAAGATGGTTCCTGAGCGCCACAATGCGGTCAAAGTGCTGCTGTTTCTTGATGTAGGCGGGTCTATGGACCCTCACATTAAGGTGTGTGAGGAGCTGTTCTCAGCAGCGCATACCGAGTTTAAACACCTCGAGTATTTTTATTTTCATAACTTCGTCTACGAGAGTGTTTGGAAGAACAACATTCGCCGCCATAACCAGCGCACCGCAACACTTGATCTCATGCATAAATATGGCCACGACTATAAAGTGGTCATTGTGGGTGATGCGTCGATGTCGCCCTATGAGATCGTTCAGCCGGGCGGCTCAGTGGAGCACTGGAATGAAGAGGCCGGCGAGTCGTGGTTGCGGCGGCTCAGAGACACCTACAGCAAATGTGTATGGCTCAATCCGGTGCCCAAGGATGAGTGGCAATATACGCAGTCGATTGGGATCACCAACCAGCTGATGGAAGGGAATATGTTCCCCCTAACGTTGGGCGGCCTAGAAGACGCGATGGGTTCCCTCGCCAAGTGACAGCTTGATACATCTGGCAATTGATGCCCATCGCGCTGTAAAGAGTATTCGCGGCGTGGAATGCGCGGTGGCTTCGGTTGCTGGAAGACTAGGGCGTGCCTTCAGAGCCAGTTACGTAGCCACTGTAAGCAACGAGGGATGCCGCAACGGCAACGTTTAGCGATTCTACTCCGGCACCCATAGGTATGTGCAGTTTTACGTCCGCGAGGTAGGACACCTGGGACGAGACCCCGTCAGTTTCACCCCCGAGCACGTAAACAACACTTTTCGAAGGGTGGTAGTCGAAGAGTGACGTGGTGCTGTCACCCTCTAGGGAAGCAATGGCGGCGCCAGCGCCTTGCAACTGCTCTAAGGCGGGCGCTAGTGTTTCGCAGGAGATGATGGGTGCTTTGAAAACGATACCCGCTGACGCTTTGATAACCAGTGGCCCTAGAGTCGCCACTCCTTTCCTCGGGTAAAGTATTGCATCAATCCCCCCAGCGACGGCGGATCGGATCATCATGCCCACGTTTTGCGGGTTGGTAATGCCATCCAGCGCTAAAATGCGCAACTTAGAGTGAGAGACCTGATCCTGAAGCTGCTCTAGGCTGCCAAACTTGTCGCAAGTAATATCCAAGGCGACGCCTTGATCTTGCTTGCCGTTGCGAGAAATGCGTGAGAGTGTTTTGCGCGTGTGTTCTCTGACTGGAATTCCCCGCGCTTCTGATGCTTGTAGGATTCGGTTTGTCGCTGAAGATTTTTGGTTGCTGGTGGCCCAATGCAACCTCAGACATGAGATAGTCGAATCAGAGAGTGCCTCAAACACAGCATTGCGTCCGTAGATAGTCAAAATCTGATGGCGGTTTTCTAAGGTGGGATGATCGGACATAAAGTCAACGTTAACCAAGGAGTGGGGTAGGTGGCTGAGCCATTATCATTTTACACGACCGCGGGCTGTCATTTATGTGAGCATGCGGAAACGATATTACTAGACGCTGGAATTCGCTTCTCTGCTATCGATATTGAAGAGGAGCTAGCGCTGATCGAGCGTTACGGTATAAGAATACCTGTGGTTGCGGATGCCTCGGGGCGAGAGCTGGGTTGGCCATTTGATGGGCAAGCTCTCGCGCACTGGCTCAGTGAAAGTCCTTAAGATTCCTCGTTAGGCGGGTCAACATGAACAGCCAATACATCACACCCCGCATGGTGGAGGACTCCATCTGTTGTTGAGCCTAGCAGAAGCGCGAGCCCGTAACGCTCGTGCCGTCCCAGGGCGATGACTTCGGCGTTAAGTTGCTTCGCAGCGTTAGCGATCTCAGCCTCGGGATGGCCCATTGCCAAATGCCTGTGGGATTCCGGAATGCCATAAGATTCACCGTACTGCGTCAGCTGCTCGGAGGCTTGGTCGTAGATCTCATCTTGAATGGTGGAGAGATCCATGGGAATGTCAGCGCCATAGCTGATGTTGATGGGTTCTACGACATGTAGAACGTGAACCTCGGAATTTGAGTCCGCCATGAGCCCTTTAGCGGCGGTCAGAAGTCGCTCTGTTGTCGCTCCAAGATCAACCGCGACAAGGATGTTGTGATACGCCATGACCAAATTCTCCACAAATCGCGCGCTCGGGCGCCTTTGGTTTATCCTGCCAACCTAGCACAGGGGTGGTTCTAACTTGGTTTATATTATTATTTTTATCACAATCGCGGTGGCCTTGGGACCGTTATTGAGCATGTTGCCTAGCAAGCATCAGCGAGCAATCGCTGATTTTCGGGAACGCGCACGGAAGGTTGGGATCCTCGTTCAGCTTCGAGAACCCAAAAATATCCCCGCGCGGCTGCAACGCCGGTCTGATGCCGCGCTGGTCTGTTATAGCCGCAGGTTGAATGTTGAGGTTCGAGGGGCAGAACCTGAGCTTTGGGTTCGCTGCAGATCTGAGTGGGAGTCACGAAGCGGCAGCCCGGTCCCTAATGAGGTGAAGGCAGTGACAGAAAATATTGATGTGATATTGCTCACCGAAGAGGACATACAGGTATTTTGGGATGAAAGAGGCGGAGAGACGGCCTATGGCTGGGTTGAAAGGCTGGTTCAGCTCGGTATCGAGGGGCAACTAAAAAGTCGTTGAAACAGCTTTTAGTCGGCTTTTTGATTGACCAAATCGCAACAACTCAAGTTTCTTCCTTGACCTTAGGGTAATTCGCACCGTATATATGCGCTCCTTCAGCTGTGGATTCATAGTCGAAGTCCGCGCTTAAGGATGCGAAGCCGATAGCTATGCCAAAATCTCTCGTCATTGTCGAATCGCCCGCTAAG
>JAQWYY010000258.1 GCA_029253705.1 Luminiphilus sp.
TCACCATCGACAAGGTCGGCATCAAAAAACATTTCACCGGGCTGGTGTTCCTCTGAGCCGCGATGGTGATCAAGCGCAAGTACCACGGTGCCGGCTAGTTTCGCGCCTTGTGCCAGCCAAATTGTGGAGCGCCCGCACCAACTGCCTATTTCTAGGACAGGCCCGAGATTTCCAGCCTCGCAAGCCAGGGCAGATAATAATTCGCCCTCCTCATTGGTGAGAAAGCCTCGGACATTAGTCCCGGGGGGGGTGGCCATGAGTTGCTCCAAATTGCGCCAAGTCTGTGCGCAGTATACCGGAGGGTAAGGGGTAATTTCCGAGTTGCACGGGCGACGCACCTGCGGACGGGCGGGTGTGATGGTGTACTTGTTGCTTATGCGTTAGCTGCATGGCTTAAAAATGACGACCTCAACTTTCGCTAAGATCTTTGTTATGCCCTATGGGGGATTCTGCAGCCGCATTTACCGGGCCGCTTTGAGAGTTGTTGTGTTGGACGTCACTGCGGGTGTTGTTAACGTCACACCCCGCTTTTCGCCGCCAAAAAATGTGCTGTTGAACCCCCTAATACGTTCACCAGTGATTGCGTGGGGGCTCAATAAAACCGAGAGAGCGAGGGCTAGCGTCAACCCTGATCTGGTTAATCAGGGCGTTGCGCCGTCTGGCTCACCTTCAGCGCCCGCGGCTGACGCTGGCGGGGGTGGAATCAGGGCTGCATCGAGCCGCGCCACGTCGTCGGGTGATAGCGTACCCGAGTTCTCTTTGAGCCTGAGCAGGTTCACGACATAGTCGTAGCGCGCGTTGGCGTAGTCTCGCAGGGAGGTATAAAGCAGGTTTTGTGCGTTCAGCACGTCAACAATGTTTCGCGTTCCAACGTCATAGCCGGCTTCAGTAGCATCGAGTGCGCTTTGCGCCGAGCGAATCGACTGCTTACGAGCTCTGACTCGGGCGGCATCAGATTTCACTGTCATGTGCAGGGAGCGTGCGTTAGTGATCGTAGTGCGCTCAAGGTTTACGCGGCTTTCCTTCGCAGCAATATGCTGTTGTGCCGACTGTCGCCGCTGGGCATGCAGGCGCCCACCCTGAAAAATGGGCACGTTTAAGCGCACTTCCCACACTTCACGGGTATCTTGGGAGTCGGGCTGTATTTGGAATAATTGTCGCGGTTCAGAGATCTGGCTGCCATCAGTGTCTGTGTCCGAATACTGATAGCTCGCCGTCACTGTCGGAGCATGCCCCATAGCGCTCGCTTTGGCCCCTTGCCTTGCTGACTCTTCGGCGTAACGTGCTGCTGCCAAGTCGTAGTTATTATCTAAGGCGAACTTCACCCACGCCGCACGATCCGCTGGCGCCGGGGGCTGTGCTTCAAAGTCTTCACTGAGACGAAAGAGATCACCGTGTGTTTGCCCGGTCAAAATGGACAATCGCTCTTTGGCCACAGCGACATTGTTTTCTTCAACAATGCGCTGAACCTCGGCTAAATCCCGTGCTGCTTCAGCCTCGTAGACATCGGTGATGGCAATGAGGCCGACCTCAAAACGTTGCTGAGTTTGTTCCAGTTGTCGCGAGAAGGCGCGTTCAGCGGCTGAGGCAGCCGCTAAATTATCTTGAGCTCGCAAGACGGCCAAGTAAGCATCGACTGTGCGTACAATCAAATTTTGCGTTGCTGCGGCAAATTCTGCCTCGGCTTGTTTGCTGAACTCCTGGCCAGACTGCAAGTTGTACCAGGCAGAGAGATCAAATAGGGGCTGGGCAAGTGCGACATTCCACCCCTCGGTTTCGGTGTCTCTTTTGTTAAAGCCATCGGCGATGATAGGAACGGTCTGGCCAGTGCTGGGGTCGGCATCAAAGCCCACAATTTGTGGGCTTACCGTCTCATTCACGTTGCCCGAAATACTGTATCCCGCGCTTACTTGGGGTAAAAGTGCTGATAAAGCCAGATTTTCCGTTTCCAGATTGGCTAGGTATTGGGCTTCCTGCGCGCGCAGCTGAGCATCGTTTTGCAGCGCCAGTTCATAAATATC
The DNA here is from genome assembly GCA_029253705.1 of Luminiphilus sp. Lineage (GTDB taxonomy): Bacteria > Pseudomonadota > Gammaproteobacteria > Pseudomonadales > Halieaceae > Luminiphilus. Next base: position 2,022 of record JAQWYY010000258.1, read on the forward strand.
GAGTAAGGTATCGCTGTAGCTGTAAGAGCTTATGGGCATCAAGACCGCCACGGCGAGCCCTAGCAGGGTGCGGCGGATAAACAGGGGTGTCATGGAAACTCCTTAAGTGAGCGCGGTTTCGCGGGACATAGTCTAACACTCGACGCAGCCCGGTGAAGG
>JAQWYY010000045.1 GCA_029253705.1 Luminiphilus sp.
CTGAACCAGCTTTTCCTGAAGGTCTCCCTCAGTCCGCTGATCGCCGCCACGCCCCTTCTGATCGTTGTACGCCATGCTTAAAACTCCAATCCGCCTTCGCGCGCAGCATCCGCCAACGCCTTGACCCGCCCGTGGTACTTAAATCCACCACGATCAAAAGAAACTGCAGTTACACCCGCAGCCTTCGCTCTTTCTGCAATCAGTGCGCCGACCTTTGTTGCTGCATCCACGTTTCCTGTGGCGCCGCTGCGCAGGTCTTTGTCGAGAGTAGAGGCACTTGCGAGTACCGTATTCCCTTCTGCCCCGATCACCTGGGCATAAATATGCCGTGGCGTGCGATGCACTGACAGCCTTACAGCTCCTGCAGTTCGCATACGAGTACGGGACCGACGAGCGCGCCGCAAACGTGATTCATTTTTCTGATTCATTGCCCTACCTACTTATTTCTTCTTGGCTTCTTTACGTCGAACGTGCTCGTCCGCATAACGAATGCCTTTGCCCTTGTAAGGTTCCGGTGGCCGGAAGCTTCGGATTTCCGCGGCTGCTTGACCCACGGCCTGCTTATCCATGCCCCGAATAACAATTTCGGTCTGTGTTGGCGTCTCTGCTGAGATACCCTCAGGAAGCTCATAGTCCACAGGATGTGACAACCCTATAGTGAGATTCACCGACTTACCTGAGGCTTTAGCGCGATAGCCGACGCCGTTGAGAACAAGCTTCTTTTCCCAACCCTCGCTGACACCCACAACCAAATTGTTCAACAGCGCTCGGGTAGTGCCCGCCATCGTTCGGTTGGTATCAAAATCAAAAATGACTTTGGCTTCACCTTCAGTAACTTCAACGTCTAAGCCAGCGGCCAAGTTCATTTCAAGGGCGCCTTTGCCTCCCTTGACGGCAATCTTACCGGCGTCGACTTTTACTTCGACTCCCTTCGGTAGACTTACCGGGTTATTAGCGACTCGTGACATAATTCAATCTGCTCCCTCGATCGCTCGAATCAGAATACGGTGCATAGGACTTCACCACCGACACCTGCAGCGCGGGCCGCTCGATCAGTCATGACGCCACGGGAAGTGGAAATGATGGCAACACCTAAACCACCACGGACAGGCTTAAGATCATCCTTGCCCATATAACGTCGCAGCGATGGCTTGCTCACCCGCTGAATCTCAGCGATAACCGGCTTACCGTCGAAGTAACGCAGTTCAATAGATAAACGAGGTTTGCCGCTACTGGAGTCTAGGTCAAACGCACCGATGTACCCTTCTTCTTCAAGGACTTTAGCCAAAGCGGCCTTTACCTTAGAACCAGGCATTTCCACACTTTTCTTACCCGCCATTTGCGCATTACGCACACGGGTTAACATGTCACTGATTGGATCTTGCATGCTCATAAAATATTACTCCCTCACCAGCTCGACTTAACTAAGCCCGGCACATCGCCGCGCATAGCCGCTTCGCGGAGCTTGTTTCGGCACAAACCAAATTTTCGGTACACGCCATGGGGCCGGCCAGTAATCTGGCAGCGTCGTCGCTGGCGCACTGGGCTAGCGTTACGAGGCAGCTTCTGAAGCTGAATCTGTGCTTCCCAGCGCTCTTCATCTGAGGCATCAAAATTATTGATAGTCTCTTTTAGTTGGGCGCGCTTCGCCGCGAACTTTGCGACTGTTCGGGCTCGCTTTTCTTCGCGTGCAATCATTGACTTCTTAGCCATGCGATTATCCCTCAGCTCTTAAACGGGAAGTTAAAAGCCCGCAGTAATGCGCGGCCCTGATCATCGTTAGACGCTGTAGTGGCTATGGTGATATCCATGCCGCGGAGCGTATCAACTTGGTCATAATTAATTTCTGGAAAGATGATTTGCTCGGTAATACCCATCGCAAAATTACCTCGACCGTCAAACTGCTTGCCGCTTACGCCGCGGAAATCACGAATACGAGGTATGGCAATGCTGATAAGGCGCTCAAGAAATTCATACATGCGCTCGTCACGCAGCGTCACCTTGCAGCCGATAGGCCAGCCGTCACGAATTTTAAAACCCGCAATGGACTTCCTGGACTTCGTCACTACCGGCTTCTGACCTGCAATTTTTTGCATGTCTGCCACGGCGTTCTCAAGTACTTTTTTATCACCAACTGCCTCACCCACACCCATATTCAAGGTGATCTTGGTGATTCGTGGTACTTCCATCGTATTGGTCAGTCCCAACTCTTCTTTCAGTTGGGGCACCAACTCGCTACGGTATTTTTGCTTCAGGCTTGCCATTCTCTGCTACCTCAATCGAACCTGACCGCTGTCAGGCGTCAATCTGTTCGCCATTTGACTTAAAAACTCGGACTTTCTTGCCATCTTCAAGCGTTTGATAACCCACTCGGTCACCTTTGCTTGTGGTCGGGTTAAATATTGCGATATTAGACACTTGAATAGGCGCCTCTTTCTCGATAATACCGCCCGCCACACCTGCTTGAGGATTTGGCTTCGTATGCTTCTTGATCATGTTTACACCGGCAACAAGAACGCGCTTGTCATCAACAATGGTGCGCACAGTACCGCGCTTACCTTTGTCTTTGCCGGCTAAAACGATCACTTCGTCATTTCGCTTTATCTTTGCCATTACTCTGCTCCTCCCTGCCTTTGGCTCAAATCACTTCAGGTGCAAGGGAAATAATTTTCATAAACTTCTCGCCGCGGAGCTCACGCGTAACCGGGCCGAAAATGCGTGTACCGATGGGTGCATTCTGAGCGTTAAGAATCACCGCGGCATTTTCGTCAAATTTGATCAGCGAGCCATCGGAGCGACGAACACCTTTTCGAGTTCGCACAACTACGGCCGTTAGGACCTGACCCTTCTTTACTTTGCCTCGCGGAATTGCTTCCTTAACGGTGACTTTGATCAAATCACCCACACGGGCATAACGACGCTTGGAGCCGCCCAAAACTTTGATGCACATAACGCGCCTAGCGCCACTGTTATCTGCAACTTCCAAATACGACTGGGTCTGAATCATCTCTTAACTCCCAATAGCGCCCCCAAATCCTCAGATTTGAGTCGCTGCCTCCACAACCTCTACCAACGTCCAAGTCTTTGTCTTGGACAGTGGACGCGACTCG
>JAQWYY010000055.1 GCA_029253705.1 Luminiphilus sp.
TCGCAGCGTCAGAGGGGTCACATTTAGGGGGCGGGGTGGTTTTTTCTGCGCTGGGGGTGATCTCAAGAGTTTTAACGCGATCGCTAGTGGCGCGCGGGAGCAAGCCATGAGAACCAGCACCCGTATCGGCGACATACTGGCAGATCTCAACGCCTTACCTCAGGTGACTGTGGCCATGATCGAGGGCGCGGCCATGGCGGGAGGCTTAGGTCTTGCTTGTTGCTGTGACGTAAGCGTAGGTATGAACGATGCCAAGTTTGCCTTTTCAGAAACTCGAATCGGTATTACGCCGGCGCAGATTGCGCGCTACGTTTTGCAAAAATGCGGTTATGCAGTGGGTCGTCGACTCATGCTCACTGCAGCGAGATTCAAAGGCGCGGAGGCGGCAGCGTTGGGCGTGCTAGATCTCGCGGTGGATTCGGTGGAGGCATTGGAAGACACTGAGAGAGCCATTCGTTCTGACGTCCTCGGTTGTGCTCCGGGCGCGGTAGCCGCGTGCAAAGAATTAATCGTTGGCATGCCGCAAACTCCCGATGACGAAAAAGTAATATACGCCGCTGAAAACTTTAGCCGATGCTTACAAAGCGATGAGGGCAAAGAAGGCGTGTCATCTTTTATTGAGAAGCGTAAACCCCGTTGGCACGTGGAGATTGATGTATGAAAACGCTGTCGACTTTATTGGTCGCGAATCGCGGTGAGATTGCAGTACGGGTAATGCGAACTGCGCGTGCATTGGGTATTCGTACGGTGGCCGTTTACTCTGACGCCGACGAAGACGCCTTGCATGTGCGCGAGGCTGATCAAGCGATCCGACTCGGTGGCCCCATTGTCAGTGATTCCTACCTGAGCCAAGAGAAGGTTCTGGCCGCAGCAATCGAGGCTGGCGCAGACGCTATTCATCCGGGTTATGGCTTTCTGTCAGAAAATTCAGATTTTGCTGCCGCTTGCGAGCAGGCGAACATTGTCTTTATCGGCCCTCCTAATCGGGCGATTGAGGTTATGGGTGATAAGGCTAGGGCTAAACGCGCCATGCTGGAGGCCAGCGTGCCTTGCATCCCAGGTTATCAGGGCGAGGCGCAGGACATCGAAACGCTGCTATTGGCCGCAGAGGACATTGGCCTCCCTGTCATGATTAAGGCTGCAGCGGGCGGTGGTGGCCGGGGTATGCGCCTTGTCACTGATTTATCCCAGTTACAAGATGCGATTGGCTTGGCTCAATCGGAAGCCCAGAACGCCTTCGGTTCTAGCGAACTTATCATCGAGCGCGCTGTACTTCGTCCGCGCCATGTCGAAGTACAGGTCTTTGCAGATCAGCATGGGCATGTTGTGCATTTGGGGGAACGGGATTGCTCGATTCAACGCCGGCACCAGAAAGTGATTGAGGAATCTCCCTGTCCTGTTATGACGCCTGAGCTGCGCAGGGCAATGGGTGAGGCGGCGGTCAATGTAGCACGGGCGGTTGACTATGTCGGGGCGGGCACCGTTGAGTTTTTGGTCGACGAGGAAGGGCGGTTTTATTTTTTAGAAATGAATACGCGTCTGCAGGTAGAGCACCCGGTTACTGAGTTGGTCACAGGTTACGATTTGGTCGAATGGCAGATCCGCGTAGCGAGGGGCGAGCCGCTGCCTGCAGAGCAAGGTGACATTGACCTTTTGGGCCATGCTATTGAAGTCCGACTGTACGCTGAGGAGCCCGAGAAGGGGTTTCTTCCCAGCACGGGGCCTGTGAGTTTGTTCGATTTCCCTGAGGTTGAGGGCATTCGGATCGATAGCGGCGTCGCTAGCGGCGATGAGGTGAGCCCTTATTACGATGCAATGGTCGCGAAGATTATTGGCTACGGAGAAACTCGCGAGGATGCCCGTCGTCGTTTACTAACAACGTTACAAGATGGCGCATTGCTGGGGTTGGGTAATAATCGGAATTTTCTGATAGATGCTTTAGAGCAGCAAACATTTAAGGATGGACTGGCGACGACTGCGTTCATAGCAGAAAATTATGGAGATCAATTTAACCCCCCGAAGGTGCAGGGAGCTTTTGTGGCTGGTGGTGCGGTGTTGCAGCATTTGCTGGCAATGGGCGAGGCCCATGAGCGCGCACCGCTGGTCTCCCATGAGCTTCTTGATTGGTCTTCCCGAGGCCGCGCTGTTGCTACCCGCAACTATCGAATCGACGAGCTGGAGGTCGGTGTCAGAATAGAAACCTTGGGGGCAGGGCAGTATCAAGTGCTGTTTGAAAGCCAGGAGTTTCTGGTGGAGTTCATGGGCATGTCCGACACTCGCTGTGAGCTGCAAATAAATGGATGGCGTGAAAACTTTAATTTTGTTCATGAATCACCGGCGACCTTACATCTCGCTAACGCCACCGACTCGCTGACCCTTACAGATTACGCTCGAGTCTCCCCGGAGGGTGTCGATGCGGCTGCGGGAGGAACAGTGGTGGCGCCGATGCACGGTTTACTGCTTGCCATTGAAGTCTCAGAGAATGAAGCAGTGGTTAAAGGTCAACGTCTTGCGGTTCTCGAGGCTATGAAGATGCAACACGAAATTACAGCTCCAGGCGATGGCGTTGTTGTTGAAGCGCCGGGCGTTGCAGGTCGACAGGTGGCAGCAGGCGACGTCATGGTAGTTTTAGAGCTAGCGGACTAGCGGCTGCATTGACTTAACCGTTTTAACGTAGGGGTTAACTGCTAGGTGTGTTTAAAGCCTCCCTGTGTCTACGGCACCTTGTAGATCTGGTGATGGGATATTAATAGGAAATCAATATGGAACAAGCCAAAGCTTTTCTTGAAGAGTCGTTAGATCTTGACGCACTTTTAGGTGATGTGGGCACCCTTGACCTCTCGAGACCTACCGGCTTCAAAGCCTGGAGTGTTGAGACCATTCTGCGGCATCTGCACTTTTGGAATCAGATGGCTTTGTGGGCTCTTGAAGATACTGCCCAGTTGCAAGAAACCTTGGTGCCGGTCATGGAAGGCCTAACAAGTGGAGGCAGTTTGACAGAGGTCGAAGCTCAGATCGTCTTGGCAGAGGGTGACGCATTGGTATCAGATTGGCGGGCTACCTATCAGCAGCTTGCACAAGCCTATAGCCAAGCTGATCCCGCTCAGCGTTGCCCCTGGGTGGGCCCCAGTATGAGCGCGCGTTCTTGTATAACAGCGCGGCAGATGGAAACCTGGGCCCACGGACAAGCCATTTATGACGAGCTTGGACGCGTTCGAGCCAATACAGATCGCCTGCACAATATTATTATTTTAGGGATTAACACCTTCGGTTGGACGTTTAAGGTGCGAGGGGAAGCGGCTCCTGAGCAAATGCCTTATGTGGAGTTAACTGCGCCCTCGGGCACCCTGTGGACTTTTGGTGATGAAAATTCGGCGTCGACAATTAAAGGTGCTGCGGAGGAGTTTGCCCAGGTCGTTACTCAAACTCGGCACGTTGAGGATACTCGACTTTGTTACGAGGGCGAGGATGCTAAGCGCTGGCTTTACAACGCACAGTGCTTTGCTGGTGGCCCAAATCCGCCCCCGGCGCCCGGTTCAAGGTTTATCCGTATTGATTGAGCTTGGTGTTTCAGCCATAGACGCGTCAATGCGGTGTAGCGTCATCCAAAATAGTTCCTCTTCGGAGTAGCCGGTAATGCGATCCTGCTCTTTGCAGTTTTTCAGCGCAATAAACGTCGGCGTTACAGTGACCGACTGGCTTTGGCAGGCGCTTTTTGCAGAGATGCCTGCCTGCCAATCGGTGAGGCTAATTTTGATAATCGGGAGCCGTCGAGCTTCATCGGTCTTTTCGTAATAAGGCAGGACTTCCGCATCGAACTGCTGGCAAGCGGCGCAGTCTGGCGCATAAATGTAAAGCAGTTCACTGGCCTCAACACTTGCTAGCGCCAATATCCCTAACAGCAAGGCCAAAGTAGCCTTGCAGCGCTTCATAGCGCAGCTTCCCTTGTGCTCTTGGGTTTTGTTAGGTTTAAGGTGTGATAGCGCCATCATCTGTTCGTATTATACGCCGTTCAGTTCAGAGGTTTTGTACTGAAGGGCTTAAGTCGTCGACAGTGCGCGCTAACACGCAGCGAGCCTATCCGGATTTAATTTTGGTTATATCTTTATAGTATATTAGAATAACATTAGCGCTATGGGCTACCTGCGGCAGCAATACCCTAGCCATAAATGGGAGTGCATTCATGGGGTGGAGCACATGCCAGTAGGCGTCAGTGATCAGGAGGGGCGGTTAAGGCCAGCACCCGAGTCCTTTCTTTCTGAAGAACTGATCTCTGAGATATCACACCGTGGCGTCGATAAGGGCCGAAGAGATCTCCTCAGGGGTTCCTTTGCTGCGGCATTGGCGGGTGCCTCGGGGCTAACA